>JBIODO010000071.1:0-13256 GCA_044445225.1 Burkholderiales bacterium | reverse complement strand
GTCTACTACACGCAGCCCACCACGCCGGCCGAGCGCCGCGCGTGGTTTGACGCCCGCGGCGCCGACGGCTTTCCGGTGCTGGTGGCCGAGTGCGACGGCGCGGTGGTGGGCTTCTCGTCGTTCGGGCAGTTTCGCGGCGCTTGGCCGGGCTACCTGCACTCGGTGGAGCACTCGGTGCACGTGCATCCGGTCCACCGCGGGCACGGTGTCGGCAGCGCGCTCGTGCGCGCGCTGTTTCCGCTGGCCGCGGCGCTGGACAAGCACGTGATGATCGGCGGCATCGACGCCGCCAACGAAGGGTCGCTGCGCATGCACGAGCGGCTCGGTTTTCAGCGCGTGGCGCACTTTCGCGAGGTTGGACGCAAGTTCGGCCGCTGGCTCGACCTGGTGTTCGTGCAGCGTTTCGTCGACGCACCGGGTGCGCCGCGCATGCATTGACGGATCGGGCGCGCGGTCAGGCGCGCGGCGTCGAGGCGGTGCCTAGAGCCGCGACTGCTCGGGCAGCCAGGTGTGAGCGCCGTCTTGCGCGAGCGCCAGTACCTCGGAACTGCGCCACGCCGAATGGCCCTGCACGCACTGCTGGTGGTAGGCGTCCACGGCGCGCTGGTAGTCGAGCATCTCGTAGACCACCCACACGGTGCAGGCCAGGAAGATCGCCACGCCGGTGTCGAAGGCGATCAGCCCCGAGACGATCAGCGAGAACACCACCAGCACGAACACCGGAGCCAACCCCACCGCCAGGCTGGCGCGGCGGTCGCTCGGCGCTTCGTAGGCGGGCAGGATCATCATGCGCGTCACCTTAGCGCGCGTTGCGCCTTGCCGCGCGACGATCAGAGGGGCCGATCGTGTGGAATTGGCGCGATTGGAAAACTGTTGATCGCGCCGCCCGGTGTCGAGCGCGGCCACCCCGGCGCTCAGGAGCGCGCGAGCGAGCGGTCCGCGAGCCACGATTCGGCCAGACGCACCCAGTAGGTGGCGCCCAGCGGGATCAACGCGTCGTTGAAGTCGTAGCTCGGGTTGTGCAACATGCACGGTCCCGCACCATGACCGAGCGCGCGGTGGTCGCCGTCGCCGTTGCCGATGAAGCAGTAGCAGCCCGCTTTCACCTGCAGCATGAAGGCAAAGTCTTCCGACGGCATCGCCGGCTCTTGCACCCGCACGTTGGCGGCGCCGACGATGCCGCGCATCACCTCGGCCGCGAACAGTGCCTCGCGCGCGTGGTTGACCACCGGCGGCGCGCGTCGCTGGAACTCGAACTCGCAGCGCGCATCGTGCGCTGCACAGGTGTGTTCGGCGATCTCGCGCATGCGCCGCTCGATGAGGTCGAGCACCTCGGTGCGGAATGCGCGCACCGTGCCTTCGATGGTGCAGGTCTCGGGCACCACGTTGGTGGCTTCGCCGCCGTGCACCATCGTGACCGATACCACCGCGGTGTCGAGCGGGTTGGTGTTGCGGCTGACGATGGTCTGCAGCGCGCCGACGATCTGGCACGCCACCGGCATCGGGTCTACGCCCAGGTGGGGCAACGCGGCGTGGCTGCCCTGGCCGTGCACGACGATCTTGAAGGTGTTGGCCGATGCCATCACCGGGCCCGGGCTCACGGCCAGCGTGCCCACCGGGTAGCCCGGCCAGTTGTGCATGCCGAACACGGCCTCCATCGGGTAGCGCTCGAACAGGCCATCACCGATCAACGCCAGCGCGCCGCCGCGGCCCTCTTCGGCCGGCTGAAAGATCAGGTAGACCGTGCCGTCGAAGTGGCGCGTCGCGGCGAGGTGCCGCGCCGCCGCAAGCAGCATCGCGGTGTGGCCGTCGTGGCCGCAGGCGTGCATCGTGCCGGGGTGCTGGCTGCGATGCGCGAAGGTGTTGACCTCCTGGATCGGCAACGCGTCCATGTCGGCGCGCAGGCCGATGGCGCGGCCACTGCCACCAGCCGGTGCACCGCCGTCGCGCCCATGCACGATGCCCAACACCGCGGTCTTGGCCAGGCTGCGATCGATCGGGATGCCCCATGCGGTGAGTCGCTGCGCCACCAGGTTGGACGTGAGGTGTTCCTCGAAGCCGAGTTCGGGCCGCGCATGGATCTCGCGGCGGAGGGCGATGATCTCGTCGGACAGCGCTTCGATCGCCTCGAGCAGCGGCATGCGCGTCAGCCGTGCGCGCGCGCGAGCGCCTGTTCGAGGTCGGCGATCAGGTCGCCGCTATCTTCGATGCCCACCGACAGCCGCAGCAGGTCGGGCGGCGCCGGCGTGCCCGCGCCCTCGACGCTGGCGCGGTGCTCGACCAGGCTTTCGGTGCCGCCCAGCGACGTGGCGCGCTTCCACAGCGCGATGTGCGCCGCGGTGGCGATGGCCGCTGCCTCGCCGCCGCGCACGCGGATCGACAGCATGCCGCCGAAGCCGCCTTGCATCTGGCGCGCCGCGATCGCATGGCCCGGCCCATCGGGCAGGCCGGGGTAGAGCACCGCTTCGATGTACCGATGGTGCGCGAAGTGTTCGGCGATGCGTTGCGCCGACGCCGACGCGCAGCGCACGCGCAGGTACAGCGTGCGCATGCCGCGCAGCAGCAGCCACGACTCGAACGAGCCGAGCGTGCCGCCGAGTTGCGCGCGCAGTGTCTTCACGCGTTTCCAGAAGTCATCGTCCGCGCGCGTCACCAGCACGCCGGCGATCAGATCGGAGTGGCCGTTCAGGTATTTGGTGGCGGCGTGCATCACCAGGTCGGCGCCGAGTTCGAGCGGCCGCGTCAGCACCGGCGTGGCGACGGTGGAGTCGACCGCCACGCGCGCGCCTGCGGCGTGCGCCAGCGCCGCGGTGGCCGCGATGTCGGTGATGGTCCACAGCGGGTTGGCCGGCGTTTCGATCCACACCAGCTTGGTGTGGCCGGCCTTGAGCGCCGTACGCACCGCGGCCGGGTCGGTCATGTCGATCAGCTCGACCTTCAGGCCCCAGGTGGTGGCAAAGTTCATCAACCAGTTGCGCAGCGACCAGTACATCACCTTGGGCGCCAGCACGTGGTCGCCGGGGGCGAGCGACTGGAACACCGCGGTGGCCGCCGCCATGCCGGAGGCGAACAACGCGCCCTGCGCGCCGCCCTCGAGGCGACTGATCAGTTGCTCGGCCTGATCAAAGGCCGGGTTGTCGGCACGCGCATACGCCCGCCCGCTGCGGTACTGGTTGTCGGCATCGCGGATGAAGGTGGTCGAGGCGTGGATCGGCGGCGAGATCGCGCGCGTGGTGGCGTCGACCCAGCCGAGCGCCTGCGCGGCCAGCGATTCGGGCTTCGGGGAGGGTGTGTCCATGCGGGCATTGTCGGCCACGGGTCAGCCGCCGCCCGACTCGATCAGCGCAATGCGCCGGCGCACGGCATCGGCCGCCGCGCTCTCGCCTGCAGCCTGCGCGCGCTGCGCCTGCAGCGTCAGCCATGCGAGCAACGGGCGGCGCCAGCCTTGCGCCGACGCGTTGTCGATCGCCAGCGCAATCACGCCTGGATTGGCGCGCCCGGTTTCGAGCAGCACGGCGGCGCCAATCTGGCGCGACAACGCGTCGGGCATCGCCTGCAGCGCCGACACCGCCGCGGCGTCGTTGCCGCCCGGCGTCGCCACCGCGCGGTGGTGAGGCGGCAGCAGCGGCAAATCGGCGGCCGTGCTGCGTCCTGCCAGATAGGCCGCATAGGCGAGTTCGGCAGGCTGTGCGTCGGCACGCAGTGCGTCGAATGCCGTGCAAGGCTCGAACGCCAGGCTCGCGGTTTGCGCGGCACAGCGCATCAGCTCCGCCCGGGCCAACAGGTCGGGGCGCCCGGTGCGTGCGATCTCGGCGCGCGCGATGGCGAACTCGCGCTCGGCGATGGGCGTTTGCCCCGCGAGGTACGCGCTGGTGCCGCGTTCGAGTGCACCTTGCGCATTGAGCTTCCAATCGGGTACCGGCGGGTTGCTGGAGCAAGCGTGCAGCAGCGCGACCGCACACCAAGTCGCCACCGCAAGCGTGTGCCGGCGCCGCGTCATGGCAACTTGATCTCCACCTCGCGCGCGAACGGCCACTTGCGGTTGATCTCGTTGATCATCTGGTCGATCTTGCGCAGGTTGGTCTCGACTTCGGCGCGCAGCGACGCCAAGTCGACGGTGGCGTTGCGCGCGCTGCCACTGATGGCCTGCGCATCGTCGAGGATGGCGTCCACCTTCTTCAGGCTGGCGCCGGCCGAGCCGAGCAGCGTCTTCAACTGCACGATGGCGTCGCGCACCTCGGGCATCACGCCGCCGGCGCCGAACACCTGCGTGTCAGCCTTGACGGCCATGCCGTCCAGGCGCGCCAGCAGGGCGTTGGCACGCTCCACGGTGGTGACGACGCGCTGCGCATCGCGCTCGTTGCCGAACAACGCTCCCAATGCGCCGCGCTGGCCGTTGAGCTTCTGGCTGGTGGCCTCCAGATTGGCCAGCGTGCGCGCCAGCGGCGAATCGGCACCGACCAGAGCGTTTAGGTTGTTCACCAGGTCCTTGGTGGCGGCCACGAGCTTGGGGATTTCGTCGGTCGAGTCGCCGCGCAACACGGTGCGCACCGCGCCGTCGGCCAGTGGCGGGTCGGTGAGGATGCCGGTGTAGGCGCGGATGTTGGTGTTGCCAACCAGGCCCCGCACCAGCGTGAAGACACTCGACTCCTTGAGCCAGTGCGCCTGCGAGGTCGGCACGTCGACGTTAATGTGCGCCTTGCCGTCGTCGCCGAGGTCGACGCTGCGCACGCGTCCGATCGGAAAGCCCGAGAACGTGAGGTCCATGCCGACCACCACGCCTTCGGAATCCTCGGCCACCAGCACCAGGCGCTGGGTGGCCTCGAACACACCGCGTGCGTAGAGCAGATACGCCACCGACGCCAGCACCAGCAGCACCAGCGTGAGCAGCAGCAGCCCCGCCTTCAAGCCCAGGTGGCTGATCGCCACTGGCCGGTCGAGCGCATCGTCGACGGTGGGCCGCGGGTCAGGCATAGCTGCCCACCAGCGAGGCCGCCTCGATCAGGAGCAACAATGCGAACAAGCGCACCAGGCCGCGCACCTCGGCGCTGATGCGCGATCGGGTGTCGTCGTAGAGGGCCGAGCCGAGCGGCACCAGCGCGACGGCCAGCGCGAACATGAAGGTCTTGAGCAGGAACACCACCACCATGGTCGGCGCGAACACGCGGCCCACTGTGCGCGTGTAGCTGGCCAGCGCCCAGGTCGTCGGGCCGTAGGTCGCCAGGTAGGCCAGCACCAGCGCCACCACGCCGGCCAGCATCGCCAGCAGTGCCACCGTGAACATGCCGGCCAGCGCACGCGGCAGCACCTCGTGGCGCAGCGGGTCGATGCCGCGTTCGCGCAGCGCCTGCAAGCTGCCGCTCTGGCGCAGCACGGCCACCTCGGCGCCGTGCGGGATCGTGCAGCGCACCGCGACGAACAGCGCCGCCGTGAGCGGAATCAGCTCGATCACCAATACCCGCACCAGCATCTCGTGGGCGTAGCGCGTGAGGCCGTAGCTCAGCGCGGTGACCACCACGATGCGCGCGATCACCATGCACAGCAGCGACGACAGCAGCGTGAACCACAGCAGCACCGGCGCGGTGTCGAGCACGACGAGGCGCGCGACCGTGCGGCGCTGATTGGCGCCGTAGCTGCCCGGCGACAAGGCCATCACGCCGATCACGGCGCCGAAGTAAATGATGTTCCACCAGCCCAGCAGCCAGGGCACGACGCGGCGCGCCAGCGGGGCTTGAGCAATCAGGCTGCCGGTGCGCGCGCTCATCAGTTGAATCATAGGTGCAGGCCGCGGCCGGCCCTTCAACCGTCCTTGAGCGCGGACCAATCGGCGACGGTGAGCCGGGCCAGCACGATCCACGTGTCACCCAGCGGCCGCAACACGACGGCTTCGCCCTCGGCCAGTTGCGGCGGGCCGGCCACGGCGCGGAACGGAATGCCGTGGCCCACCATCCAGCGGTTGATGCCCGCCGGCACCCGCGCCGACAGCAGCCGCTTCAGGCCGCTGTACTCGCCGTTGCTCAGTTCGCGCATCGTGTGCGTGGGGGTGGCCATGCCCAGCATCAGCTTGGCATGCTCCATCGTGCGGCACATCGGGCTCGCCTTCACGATGCCGACGGGCAGCTGCAACTCGGCAATGCGCTCGCCGATGGCGCGTGCGTCACGGCGCCCTTGCTCGCTCAACGGCCGCTGGTTGGCGCAGTCGTCGTAGTCCCCCATGTGCTGATCGTTCTTCGAAAAGTCGGTGGCGGTGTGGCGAAAGTAGATGACCAGGCCGCCCTCGCGCAGCGCGGCCACCAGCGCTGCACCCTGCAGGCGATGCCGCGCATCGGGGACCGACAACAGCACCGGCACGCTGGCCGGGAGCGACTTCGGTGTGGGTGGGTCGTTCTGGGCCGGCGCTTGGGCGCACAACACCAGCAGCAGCCAAGCGGCGATCCAGCGAGGTGGCGCGAAGTGCATGCGCTCAGTGCGGTTGCTCATCGACTCGATGGTTCCAGGTCATGCCTCCGTCAGCGTCGAGACGATCTCGTAGGAGCGCAGACGGGCTCCATGGTCGTGGATCGCGCCGGCGACGATCAGTTCATCGGCGGCGGTGCGCCGCACGATCGCGTCCAGTTCGCGCTGCACCTTGGCCGGCCCGCCGCTGGCGGTGGCCGCCAGCATGTGCTCGACGCCGGTGCGCTCGGCGTCGCTCCACAACCCGTCCATCGACGGCACCGGCCGCGGCAGCGGACCGCGCACGCCGCGGCGCATGCCCAGGAACCGCTGCTGCAGCGAGGTCAGCAGCCGCGCGCCCTCGGTGTCGCTGTCGGCGGCGACCACGTTGACGCCCACCATCGTGTGCGGCTCGGGCCAGCGCGCCGAGGGGCGATACGTCTCGCGGTAGACCTGCAGCGCCTGCTCGAGCAGCTCGGGCGCGAAGTGCGATGCGAATGCATACGGCAGCCCCAGGTACGCCGCCAGCTGCGCGCCATAGAGGCTCGAGCCGAGGATCCACACCGGCACCTGCGTGCCGACGCCCGGGATCGCACGCACCGGCATGCCGGGCTGCGGCGCATCGAGGTAGCTCATCAACTCGACCACGTCGCGCGGGAAGTCGTCTTCCTCGTTGCTGTTCAAGTGACGGCGCAGCGCGCGTGCGGTCAGCTGATCGGTGCCGGGTGCGCGGCCAAGCCCGAGGTCGATGCGCCCTGGAAACAAAGTGGCCAGGGTGCCGAACTGCTCGGCGATCACCAGCGGCGCGTGGTTGGGCAGCATGATGCCGCCCGAGCCGACGCGGATGGTGCGCGTGCCACCTGCCACGTGGGCGATCAGCACCGCGGTGGCCGAACTGGCCACGCCGTCCATGTTGTGGTGCTCGGCCACCCAGAAGCGCTTGTAGCCCCAGGCTTCGGCGTGCTGGGCGAGGTCCAGGCTGTTGCGCAACGCCGTTGCGGCATCGCTGCCTTCGACGATGGGGGCGAGGTCGAGGATCGACAGGGGAACCATGGCCAACATCATGCACCGACCCGAGTCAATGCCGTGCCGCGAATTCCGCGACGGCGGCGTGCGTTGAAACCTCACGGCGCACGCCGCGATACCGCATCGAACGCGGTGCTAGGGCCCAACGCCGCTGCTAGAGTCGCGCCGTTCGTGGCAACAGGGGGCACTGAGTGCAGCTTCTGATTGCAGTGATCCTCGGCATCGTGCTGGGTGCCAACTGGGATGGCCCGTTCGGTGCGATCGTTGGCGCCGCGTTGGCCTGGCTGATGGTGCGAAGCCTCCAGCAAGCGCGATCGATCGCTGATCTGCAGCGCGGACTCACCGAGCTGCGAGCGCTGCGCGGGTCCGCGGTCGCGCCGATCGCCGCCACGCCGCCGGCCGTGGCGGCTCCAAGCACAACAGGTGCGGCGCCAGCGTTCAGGGACACCGAACCGCAGCCGCTCGTGGAGCGCGCAGCGCCCGCATCGGTCGTCGCTCAGCGAGACTCGCTGCCGGCAGTCGCATCGGGTGCAGACCATCTGCCGCTCCCCGCCACGGAACCCATTGCCGACGCAGTGGCCGCCACGCCGCCTATGCGCACGCCGTTGCCCCGCGAGTCGGCCGCAGGGTCGGCGCCAGTCGACGCGCTCGCCGCCATCCAGCGTTGGCTGTTCGGTGGCAACACCATCGTCAAGGTCGGCGTGGCCATCCTGTTCATCGGTCTGGCATTTCTCGCCAAGTTCGCCGGCGAGCACGTGCACGTGCCCGTCGAGATGCGGCTGGCCGGCATCGCCGCCGTCGCGCTGGTGTTGCTCGTGCTCGGCTGGCGTCTGCGCCACCAGCGACCCGCTTATGCACACGCACTGCAGGGCGGTGCGGTGGCGGTGCTGTACCTGACGCTGTTCGTGGCGTTTCACTTCTATGGTGTGTTGTCGGTGCTGCCGGTCTTCACGCTGATGGTGCTGGTGGCGGCGCTGGCCGCGGCGCTGGCCGTGCTGCAGGACGCCAGGCCGCTGGCGATGATCGGCGCGCTCGGCGGCTTCGCGACGCCGCTGCTGGTGTCCACCGGGAGCGGCAACCACGTGGCGCTGTTCAGCTACTACCTGGTGCTCGATCTGGGCATCGCCGCCGTCGCCTGGCACCGCACCTGGCGTTCGTTGAACCTGATCGGTTTTCTGGGCACCTTCATCGTCGGCACCGCCTGGGGCGTGCTCAAGTACCAGAGCCAGCACTACGCGAGCTGCCAGTCGTTCCTGATTGCGTTCTTTCTGTTGTTCACGGCCATCATGCTGATGCCGGCTCGCCAGCGCCGCGATGGCGGCGCGCCCGCCGTGCGCGCCGATTGGCCGCGGGAGATCTGGGTCAACGGCAGCCTGCTGTTCGGCCTGCCGACCGTCACCTTCGTGCTGCAGCACGGCTTGGTGCGCGACACCGAGTACGGCACCGCGATATCGGCACTGGTGCTCGCCGGGTTCTATGTATTGCTCGCGACATGGATGCGCAGGCGGCCGCGCGGGGCGGTGGCATTCGAGGGCACGCTGGCGGTGGCCACGGTGTTTCTCACGCTGGTCATTCCGTTCGCGCTCGACGCCCGCAGCACCGCCGGGGCGTGGGCCCTCGAAGGCGCCGGGCTGGTGTGGCTAGGCTATCGCCAGAGGCGTGCCGCCGCACGGGCGTTCGGCTACGCGCTGCTGTTCCTCGCCGGCCTGACCTTGCTGTTCGCGCACCAGCGCCACGGCACACCGGAGCAGGTGTTCAATCCGATCTTCTTCAACGGCCTGTTGGTCGCTGCGGCATCGCTGCTGGCGGCGCTGGCGGTGCAACGCGCGGCCGCGCGCGCAGCCGCGGAGCAAGGATCATCGGCATCGACCGCGCTCGCCGAACCGTTCGCCGAACCCTTGCTGATCGGCTGGGGCACGCTGTGGCTGCTGGCCGCGGCGGCGGTGCAAATCGATGCGTTCGTGCTCGAGCGCTTCGCGCTGGCGACCTGGCTCGCCACGTTCAGCGGCATCGCGCTGCTGTATGCGCTGCTGTCGGTGCGGTTGCACTGGCGGCACGTCGGCGTGCCGGCGATGGCCCACGCGCCGCTGCATGCGGTGGGCGTGTGCATCGTCGCCGTCACGCTGGCTCGGCCGCTGCAAGACGGTGGCGCGTGGGCCTGGCCCTTGGCATTGCTCGCGCACGGCGTGGTGCTGCGCTGGTTGGCGCCTCACTGGACGGCCCGGGCGCGCGACACCGTGCATGTGCTGGGCGCGCTGGTGCTGGCAGCGCTGGGCGCCCTGCAGGGCCGTGCAGTCACCGCGGGCTGGGGCGACGACGCCAGTGCGTGGCCGTGGCTGGGCTGGCTCGTGGTGCCGGCCGCGCTGCTGATGTGGCTGCCGCGCCCGGCCAGCGCGCGCCGCTGGCCGATCAGTGCCGTGCCGGCGGTCTATCAAGGGGTTGTCGCCGCCGTGCTCACCGCGGGCCTGCTGCTGTGGACCCTGCTGGCCAACTTCTCATCCAACGGCTCGGCGCAGCCGCTGCCGCATGTGCCGCTGCTGAACCCGCTCGACTTGGGCGTGGGTATCGCGCTGCTCGCGTCCTGGCTGTGGATGCGTGGTGCCGCCGCGCGCCCCCTGCTGGCGGGCCGGCCGGCGCTGGCACCGGCGTTGCTGGCTGCGGCCGGATTCGTCTGGCTCAACGCGATGCTGATCCGCGCCTTCCACCACTATGACGGCGTGCCGTATCACGTCGATGCCTGGTTGCGCTCGTTGGCCGTGCAGACCGGCATCACGCTGCTGTGGACCGTGGTCGCGCTGGGCGTGATGTGGTGGTCGGCGCATCGCGCGCTGCGCGCGCCGTGGTTGGTCGGGGCCACGCTGCTGGCCGCGGTGGTGCTCAAGCTGCTGCTGGTGGACCAATCGGGCACCGGCACCGTGACGCGCATCGTTTCATTCATCGGAGTCGGCGTGTTGATGCTCGTGATCGGCTACGTGGCGCCGCTGCCGGCGGCCAGACAGGATGGTCGCCATGCGCCGACTTGATACCGCTGCCGCGGCCGCGCTCGCCTGCATTGTGGTGACCGCGCTCGCCGCCGAGGAGGTGGCCTACCGGTTCAGCGCGCCGATCGCGATCGAGCAGAACGCCGCCTTCGTGCAACTGCCGTTGCCCGCCAGTGCGTATGGCCATAGCGTGTTGCCCGTCTTGCAGGATCTGCGCATCGTCGACGCACGCGGCGAGCGGGTACCGTTCGCCGTGCTGGCGCCACGCGCGGCCGAGTTGCAACAGGTGGAGCAGCAGCGCGATGCCACGTTGTACGCGCTGCCGGCCAGGCCCGCCGCCGGCCGTGACTGGCCCTCGCCGGTGGAGATTCAGGTGCAGGGCGATCGCATCAGCGTCACCCGCAAGGGCCGGCCCCTTGGTGAAACCGGCGCGTCGCGTTCGGGTGGATGGCTGATCGACCTGGGCGAGCGGGGCCGCGACGATCCGCCGCCGCAGTCGCTGCGCGCGCAGTGGTCGGGCCCGGCGGAGTTCACCGCCGCGTTCGGCTTCGAGACCAGCGACGACTTGCGCGGCTGGCGTCCAGGCGGTCATGGTCAGCTGTTGGCGCTGTCCGCAGCCAACAGCGCCTCCATGACCCAGCCGACCATCGTGCTGCCAGCCAACAGTGGCCGTTTCGTGCGGCTGGTGTGGGCCGATGCGGCCACGGCGCCCGCACTCACCGGCGCGCGGGTCATCGCCGCGCAGCAACGCAGCCATGCGCTGGATGCGCCGACCGAACTGGTGTTTGCAGTCAATGCCACCACCGCGACGGCAACGCCGGTATGGCATTTCGATCTCGGTGGCGTGCTGCCGCTGGTGCAGGTGGACCTGCGCCTGCCATCGGGCACCCGCGTGGTGCCCGCGCGGCTGCAAGGCCGCGGTCGAGTCGATGAGCCGTGGCGTGATCTCGGTGCAGCCGTGTTCTATCGGCTGGAGCGCGACGCCGAGACCAGCACATCGCCACCGTTGGCGCTGCACGCGTCGGTGCGATACCTGCGTGTGCTGCCCGATGCGCGCGCCGCTGTACTGCAGCCCGAACAGGTCCAGCTCGTGGTTCAGGCGCAACTGGCGAGCGTGGTGTTTGCGACTCAGGGCCAGGCACCGTTCGCGTTGCAAGCCGGCGCCAGCAACGCCGCGGTGTCGGCGCTGCCGGTGGCCACCCTGGTGCCGGCGCTCGACGAGGAGCGCAAGCGCTTCGGTCGGGCTTCGCTGGGGCCTTGGAGCGAAGTCGCCGCGGTGGCGCAGGCCCAAGAGGCGCAACAGAAGATGGCGAGGCTGCGCCCACTGCTGCTGTGGGCGGTGCTGGTGATCGGTGTGGCTGCGCTGGGCATCATGGTCTGGCGGCTGGCGCGCGAGCGGCCTGCACGCGATTGAGCGCGACGCGCCCGGCCGCCCCGTGACGATGCGGTGGTATGTTCGCGGCGTTGCAATCGAGAAGCTCGCTTCGAGCATGAGTTCGCCATGGCTGACCTGGTCGTTCGCCGCCTGTTGATCGACCTCGACACGCCACCGCATCGCCACTGGTGCGGCGGCGATGCGTTTCGCACCGCGTGGTTCAACGCGCTGTCGATGAGTTTTCCGTCGGGTGAGCAGTTCTTCATCGATGCCGTGCGTGCCGGCGTGCAGACGCTGCCCGAGCCCGAGCGCGCGCGCTTCGAGCCGGTGGTCAAGGGCTTCATCGGGCAAGAGGCCACGCATCGGCGCATCCACGCACTGTTCAATGCCCACCTCGCGGCGCACGGACTCGTCAATCGGTGGGAGGCGCGGGCCCTGCGCCGCATCCGATCGCTGGAGGGCGTCGACCCGCGCATTGCCGTCGGCGCCACTGCCGCCACCGAGCACCTGACCGCGATCCTGGCCGAGCATTTGCTCGCTGACCCGGCGCCGCTGCAGGGCGCCGAGCCGCGGCTGGCCACGCTGTGGCTGTGGCACGCCAGCGAAGAGACCGAGCACCGCGCCACCGCGTTCGATCTGTATCGACTGATGGACGGCAACGAGGAGTGGCGCCTGCGGCTGTTCCGTTTGGTGACGTGGCACTTCGTCACCGACTCGTTGCGCCAGACGGTGAACAACCTGTGGCACGACGGCAGCTTCTGGCGCGCCAGCACCTGGGCCAGCGGCTGGCGCTTTCTGTTTGGCCGCCAGGGCCTGGTGCGCGCGCTGGCGGTTCCATGGCGCCGCTATCGCAGCGCCGAGTTCCATCCGCTGCAGCAAGACGAATCGCGCGCCCGGTCATGGCTGCGCGACAACGCGACGCAGTTCGAGCCGGTGGCGCGTCCGGCCCCCGCCACCGCGGCGGCCTCGACATGAACGGCGGCGACACCAGCGCGCTGCAGGCGTGGGCCGACGCCGCGTTCGAGCCGTGGCGGCTGGCACTGCAGGCCACGCAGGCGTTGGCGGTGGTCCCGCGCAGCCTGACGCAGCCGATCAACCCAGGCTGGACTTTTGGCAACCTGATTCAAGTGACCGAGCAGAACTCGACTGCGCCCGACACCGAGCAGCAGATCGTCAGCCAACACAGCTACGGGCGCCAGATTGGCCGCTTGATGGACGCGGTAGAGCTGCTGCTCGAGCACAGCGATGCCGACACGCGGGGCGATCCGCGCGCCGAAGATTTCGCCACGCTGCAGCGCGATGTGCAAGCCATCAAGGAGGCGCAGATGGCCGCGCGGCTGCGCCGCCTGCGCGACGAGTTGATCAGCCTGCGCCGCGATCACCCCGATGCGTGGCGCGAACTGCGCGCGTTGCTGAAGGCCTGATCGGCATCAATCGAT
>JBIODO010000070.1:0-13437 GCA_044445225.1 Burkholderiales bacterium | reverse complement strand
GTCTCGCACACCGGCACGCTGGTGGGGCCCCATTGGTCGCGAATCAACTGGTTCTGGCGCAGGAACTCGTCGCTCTCATCCAAGCCGACCACCGAGTACAACGTGCCGCGCGGACGCGGAAAGAACGCCGGGCTCAGGCGCTTGACCGACTGTGGGGTGAGTTGCAGATCGCCCTGCAGAAACGGTGTCAGCCGCAGCGGCTCGAGGTCGTACAGGCCGGAGATCGACATCGCGCCGGACACCAGGCGAGGCGGTAGGTCGTCGCCCACGTCTTTCCAGCGGCAGCTCAACATCATCGCCGCCAGGTGGCCTCCCGCGCTGTGCCCCGCCACCGCGATGCGCTGCGGATCGCCCCCGTGCTCGCCGGCGTGGCGATAGGCCCAAGCCAGGGCCCGCGTCAACTGCAGCGCGATGGTCTCGATCGTCACCGTGGGGCACAACGCGTAGTTGGGCACCACCACCGCCGCACCCGCATCGACGAATGCCGGCGCAACGAACGAGACATCGGATTTGTCGAGTGCGCGCCAATAGCCGCCGTGAATGAACACCAACAGTGGCGAATTGGCCTGCTTGGCAGCGAACACGTCGAGGGTCTCGCCGGGCTGCTCGCCATATCGCACGTCGAGCTGGCCGCTCAGCTGCGAACGTGCCAACGCAGAAGACTCTGCCCAGCGGGCGAGGTGCTGCGAATGTTCGGGTACACGGGCGCGATTGTTGTACTGCGCATCGAGCCAGGCTGGATCGTCAAGCGGCATCGGTTCCTCCAAGGCCCAGGCCGGGACACCGGCGGGGCGCACAGATTAACCGAGGCTCATGCCGCCACGCGCTGACCAAAGGGGTGCTGATAGAATTTGCGCCTCTTTTCGGGGACGTAGCTCAGCTGGGAGAGCGTCGCGTTCGCAATGCGAAGGTCGGGAGTTCGATCCTCCTCGTCTCCACCACAAAGAATAGCCCGCTGTACTCTCAATGAGTGCGCGGGCTTTCTTGCTAGCGGGAGCTAACCATGGGTACAGCACGTGGGTACAAGCATGGGCTCCGGCGCCAAGCCGACGAGCCGGTCCATGACCCACAACTGGGAAGCTCGGAGCCGCCCATACCTAAAGTTCAGCTCACGCGGACACAGTACATGGCCGAACTGAATCGGCGGCTGAAGACGCACCCCGACTACGTTGCGGGCATGGAGTTCGTTGCCCACCCAGGTCCAGACCCAGAACAAGCCAGCGGCTACGACTGGATCCCGAAGGGCCCTCCGAGGCACCTATTCGTCGAGGTAGCGCACGAGGTGATGGGCCTGTTCTTCGTTTAGCCGCACCCACTCCTCTGTGGTGACGTGACCATCGCTCGAAGCGGCCTTCCTGACGGTTCCGCCGGGCGTTCACCGCCAGTCGTCATCCAGGTGCGGCGGCGAGCCCCCTTCGGCCAGTGATCCAGTATCCGGGTCGATCCACTTGCCGATGCCCAATTCGTCCTCGGCCTCGTCGAGCGACTCTCCTGGTTGCGGTGACTGCTCGTCGAGGCGATCACGGTCCATGCGTGCCAATTCGTACGAGGCGAAAGGCCCGAACTCACGATGGCCGTCGCGGGTGCACCAGTAGTACCCGTCGGGCCGCTCGTGGATCGGACCCAGGTCGCCGTCGAGGCCCTCCTCGATCACGCGGGCAGCCCCGCGTGGTTTGCGAAGTTTGGATGGTTGGCTCATGGACTTCAGCCGGCAGGTTGGTCACAGCCCCCTAATCTGGAACCCGCAGCGTAAACCCGTTGGCCTCGCCGTTGAAGCGCCCGCACCACAGGCCACCGCCTGGATCATTCTGTATGTCCATACAGGCTGGTCCGAGCCCGTCGCTTCGCCATGGCCGGCGGTCGGGTAAGCCGAGGGCCGCACAATGGGCTGAGCGGACGGCATGGCCGGCCCGCAACCCCGCTGTGCCGTACCCGATCACCCCCGACCACCGTGCCTCCCTCTTATTCCTTCGCGCCCGCCATCCCGCTGCGTCTTGCAGCGGGACGCGATTGGGCTGCCCGCCTGCCGTTCCCGATCGAACTCGGACCTTATCGTCTGGCCATCGAACTGCGCCCGAGCGCAACGATGCTCGACCGCAGGCGCCTGGCCTGCGTCAACCTGGAAGCGCACCGCATCGAACTGCGGCAGGATTTGAGCGGCCTGCGTCTGCTCGACGCCCTGCTCGACTGCCTGATCCGCCTGTGCCACGTGAGCCGCGGCTGCCAGCAAGGCTGCGTCGAAGAGGCCTACACGCACAGCTTCGCCACTGGGCTGGTGGAGTTCGCGCAGCGCAACCCGCGCGCGTGGCTGTGGTTCAACCTGCTGCTGAGCGAACACCTGCCCGGTGACCTGCGCTACGACCGCGTGGTGCGCCGCTGCTTGCCGCGCGCGCCTTCGACGCCCAAGCGCATTCTGGTGGGCGGCCACCCGGTGACGGTGCGCATGATCTCCAAGTCCGAGACCGGCAGCGCCTTCGGATGGTACGACCCCGCACGCCGCGAGGTGCAGTTGTACAACGGGCTGCACGGCCGCAACCTGCCGGTGGTGGCGGTGCACGAGATCACGCACGCCGTGCACGATGTCTTCGGCCTCAAGGCGCGCGACAAACACCAGAACTACCTGCGCGCGCAGCGCCAGGGGTGGCTGGGCATCATGCAGCACAACCCCAGTGCGTGGCGTTGGCTGGCCTGGACGATGAGCGAGCCCATGCAGGCCCAACAAGAGGTGCTGTTCTAGCGCCGCGGGTGACGATTCCGTTGCCGCGCATGTCGTTCAATTCGACCAGCGCGCGGCGGGGCCCACTTCCCACCGCCCGCGGGCCGACTCGAACCGGCCGGCGGGCGCACCTGTGGCAAATAGACAAGCGCCCGCTGCGCCCTGGTGCGGCATGCCATCCGATAGGGACCGTCGGAGCGACGAGCGCGCCCAACCCGAGTCGCTTTGCAAATTGATATTTCATAGTTAAACTAATCGGCGGCCGATCCCGCGTGGTGCGGGTGCGCTTTTCGAGTTCGGTGGGAGATCCACTCTGAAGATCGTCTGCATCGGCGGCGGCCCTGCCGGCCTGTACTTCGCGCTGCTGATGAAGCAGTTGTCGGTCGACCACGACGTCACCGTGGTCGAACGCAATCGACCGTACGACACCTTCGGCTGGGGCGTGGTGTTCTCCGACGCCACGATGGACAACATGCGCGCGTGGGACGCGCCCACCGCCGACGCGATCCAGCAGGCGTTCAATCACTGGGACGACATCGAGCTGCACTTCAAGGGCCGCGCCATCCGCTCTGGCGGCCACGGCTTCGTGGGCATCGGGCGCAAGAAGCTGCTCAACATCCTGCAGGCGCGCTGCGAAGATTTGGGCGTCAAGCTCGTATTCGAAACCGAGGTCAACGCCGACACCGACTATCCCGACGCCGACCTGATCATCGCCAGCGACGGCATCAATTCGAGGATCCGTGGCCGCTACGCTGACGTCTTCAAGCCCGACATCGTGACGCGGCCCAACCGCTTCATCTGGCTCGGCACCAACAAGCAGTACGACGCGTTCACCTTCCTGTTCGAGAAGACCGAGCACGGCTGGTTTCAGGCCCACATCTACAAGTTCGACGACACGACGTCGACTTTCATCGTCGAATGCCCCGAGCACGTGTGGAAGGCGCACGGACTGGAGCGCGCCGACCAGGACCAGTCGATCGCGTTTTGCGAGCAACTGTTCGCGCGCAACCTGCGCGGCGAGAAGTTGATGACCAACGCCCGCCATTTGCGCGGTTCGGCGTGGCTCAATTTCCAGCGCATCACCTGCGAACGGTGGTCGCACTTCAACGGTCGCAGCCACGTGGTGTTGATGGGCGATGCGGTGCACACCGCGCACTTCGCGATCGGCTCGGGCACCAAGCTTGCGCTCGAAGATGCAATCGAGCTGGTCTCTCAGTTCAAGCAGCATGGCGACACACCCGAGCACATCCCTGAAGTGATCGCGCTGTACCAGGCGGCGCGTGCGGTCGACGTGGTGCGCCTGCAGAATGCGGCGTGGAACGCGATGGAGTGGTTCGAGGTGTGTGGCGAACGCTACTGCGACCAGCTCGAGCCCGAGCAGTTCATGTATTCGATGCTGACGCGCAGCCAGCGCATCAGCCATGAAAACCTGCGTCTGCGCGACAAGGCCTGGCTCGAGGGCTTCGAGCGCTGGTTCGACGCCAAGGCGGGCGCGCCCGCTGCACTGGCCGTGCCGCCGATGTTCACGCCCTACACCGCGCGCTCCGTCACGCTGAAGAACCGCGTGGTCGTCTCGCCGATGGCGCAGTACTGCTGCGTCGACGGCGTGCCCGACGAGTTCCATCTCGTGCACCTGGGCTCGCGCGCGCTCGGCGGTGCCGGCATGGTGGTGGCCGAGATGACCTGTCCCTCCCCCGACGCGCGCATCACGCCGGGCTGTCCGGGGTTGTGGAACGAGGCGCAGGCACAGGCCTGGAAGCGCATCGTCGAGTTCGTGCATCGCGAGTCCGACGCCAAGATCGCGATGCAGATCGGCCACGCCGGCGCCAAGGGCTCGACCAACGCGCCGTGGCAAGGCGCCGGTGCCGACCAACCGCTGGCGAGCGGAAACTGGCCGCTGGTCGCCGCCTCCCCGGTGCCCTACCTCGACGACGGCGGCGCGACACCGAAGGCCATGGACCGCGCCGACATGGATCGCGTGACCGCCGACTTCGTGCGCGCCGCTCGGTACGCGGCGGACGCCGGCTTCGATTGGCTCGAACTGCACTGCGCGCACGGCTACCTGCTGTCGAGCTTCATCTCGCCGCTCACCAACCGGCGCGGCGATGCCTATGGCGGCAGCCTGGCCAACCGGCTGCGTTATCCGCTCGAGGTGTTCGCCGCGGTGCGTGCGGTGTGGCCCGAGCATCTGCCGATGTCGGTGCGCATCTCGGCGCACGACTGGGTCGAAGGCGGCATCACGCCCAGCGATGCGGTCGAAATCGCGCGCGCGTTCAAGGGCGCCGGCACCGACCTGATCGACTGCTCGTCGGGCCAGGTCAGCGTGCACCAGAAACCCACCTACGGGCGCATGTACCAGACGCCGTTCGCCGACCGCATCCGCAACGAAGTGGGCATCGCCACCATCGCGGTGGGCGCGATTTCCGAAGCCGACCACGTCAACAGCATCATTGCCGCCGGCCGCGCCGACTTGTGCGCCGTGGCGCGGCCGCACCTGGCCAACCCGGCATGGACGCTCAGCGAGGCGGCCAAGATCGGCTTCACCGCCATCGACTGGCCTCATCAATACCGCACCGCCAAGCCGCAGATGGAGGCCAACTTCCAGCGTGAGCGCGCGGCAACGTTGGCCGCCGCACCGGGAGCGGCGCGATGAGCCGCACCACGCGGCGCTTCGGTCGCCCGCACCTTCTGGACGACCACGCCATCGGCCTGGAGGCGCGTGCCGAGCACGACGACCACTTGTCGCTGAAGTTGTGGCTGCGCCTGCTAGCCTGCAGCACGCAGGTCGAAACCGAGGTGCGGCAGCGGCTGCGATCGCGTTTCGAGATCTCGCTGGCCCGCTTCGACTATCTGGCACAGCTGCATCGTCATGCCGAAGGCTTGAGCATGAGCACGCTGTCGCGCTATCTCATGGTCACCGGCGGCAACGTCACCGCATTGACCGACGAGCTCGAACGCGAAGGCCTGGTGCAGCGCGACAGCGATCCCGACGACCGCCGCTCGTGGCGGCTGCGCATGACCAGCGCGGGCCGCAAGGCATTCGAACGCATCGCTCGCGAACACGAGCAATGGGTGATCGAACTCTTTGCCGGCCTCGACACGGCGCAAAAACAATCGTTGTACGAAGGGCTCGGCCGCCTGCGGGTGCAGATGGCGGCCAGCCAGGAGAAAGCAGCATGAACACGCAAAACGATCGCGTCGATCCGGGCCTTGCGGCCGGCAACCGCATTCAGCTGGCGTCGTATGGAGCCAAGCACTTCCAATGGCAGGTCGAGTCCGGCGTCGGCCGCATCACGCTGAATCGCCCCGAGCGCAAGAACCCGCTCACCTTCGAGTCGTATGCCGAGCTGCGCGACCTGTTCGGCCGCATGCGCCTGGCCACCGACGTGCACGCGGTCGTCATCGCTGGCGCCGGCGACAACTTCTGCTCCGGCGGCGACGTGCACGAGATCATCGGCCCGCTGCTGAAACTCAAAGCACCCGAGCTGCTGATGTTCACCCGCATGACGGGCGATCTGGTCAAGGCGATGCGCCACTGCCCGCAGCCGATCATCGCGGCAATCGACGGCGTGTGCGCCGGCGCCGGCGCGATCCTGGCGATGGCCAGCGACCTGCGGGTGGGCACCTCGCGCGCGAAGGTCGCCTTCTTGTTCAACCGCGTCGGCCTCGCCGGCTGCGACATGGGTGCGTGCGCGATGCTGCCGCGCATCGTCGGCCAGGGCCGCGCCAGCGAACTGCTCTACACCGGCCGTGCGTTGGCAGGCGACGAGGGCCTGCAGTGGGGATTCTTCAACCGCCTGGTCGCACCGGAGTCGCTGCAGGCCGAGGCACAACGCTGGGCCGCCGACCTCGCGCAAGGGCCCACGTTCGCCAACGGCATCACCAAGACCATGCTGCACCAGGAATGGGACATGGGCATCGACCAGGCCATCGAAAGCGAAGCGCAGGCGCAGGCGATCTGCATGCTGAGCGAAGACTTCCACCGCGCCTACGAGGCCTTCGTCGCCAAGGGCAAGCCGCGCTTCCAGGGCAGTTAAGCCCACCCCAACTACCAAGGACCGTGCGATGGCCGAACCGCAAGTGATCCTCCCTGCCGGATGGCCGCGGCCCAAGGGCTATGCCAACGGCGTCAGCGCGCGTGGCCGCATGGTGTTCATCGCCGGCATGATCGGCTGGGACGCGCAGGGCGTGTTCCACAGCGACGACTTCGCGGCACAGGCGCGCCAGGCCCTCGACAACGTGGCCACCGTGCTGCGCGAGGCCGGCGCGCGCCCCGAGCACATCGTGCGCATGACGTGGTACGTCACCGACAAGCGCGAGTACCTGGCCGCCGCGCGCGAGATCGGCCGCGCCTATCGCGAGCTGATCGGCGCCTACAACGCGGCGATGACGGCGGTGGAAGTTCAGGCCCTGCTCGAAGACCGCGCCAAGGTCGAGATCGAGGCCACGGCGGTGGTGCCGGACTAAGCCGCCAAGGCCATTTGCGCGGCCGCCAATAGGCCATTGCATGAGCGCGTGATCGCCTTCACGCCGCCGCTGCCGCCAGTCTTGAGTGGCCGCAGTTCATCCGCGCCGGCACGCAGTTCGTCGCAAGCCGCTCGCGCGTCCAAGACGCCCTGCCTACAGTGCTCGTCAAGCAAACGACGCCTTTGCCTGCAAGGAGCATCACCATGTTCGAGCGCATCGCCATCCGTGCCGTCGCCCTCGGCCTGTCTGGGCTGATCACGCTGACCATCGTGAGCGCGCTTGCCAACGCCGCCGACCAGCGCTATGCGCAGGCTTGCATGGCCTACGCGCAGAGCTTCGGTGCGGTGCAACAGGTGATGGTCGTCGGTCAACGACAGCCGCGCAGCTGAGCCCGGCGCGCACAACGCACCAGCCAGCGGTACTCGTTTGAGGTGCACAATCTCTGCAGCGAGGCGCGATGGCGCGCTGCAGGGGGCCTGATGGCGCGGTGGCTGTGCAGCTTGTTGTTGACCCTGTCGGCGGTGGCGTGCAGCACGGCACCGCAGGCACCGCTTGTGGCGCCGCAGGCGCTGCTGCATGACGAATCATTTACACCGCCCGCGCAGCCGATCGATGCGCGGGAGGTGTTCGCGCTCGATGAGGCCATGCGCAGCTATCTGCGCCAGAGCGCAAAGGGGGCCCAGTTCCTCCAGAGTCGCGCCGAGTGGCTGATGCAGAGCCTCTACAAGCGCGGCGAGTTGAAGATCGAGTACGACGCGGCCATGACCCGCAACGCCGCGCAGACCTTCGATGCGCGCGCCGGCAACTGCCTGTCGCTGGTGGTGATGACCGCGGCGCTGGCCAAAGAGCTCGGCCTGCAGGCCGAATACAACAGCGCCTACACCGAGGAAACCTGGAGCCGCAGTGGCGCCCTGCTGCTGCGCAGCGGCCACATCAACATCACGATTGGCCCGCGCTTTTCGAGTCGGACGCAGGGCCAGGACTATCGCTCGTGGACGGTTGACTTTCTGGCACCCGGCGAGTTGCAAGGACTGCACGTGCGGCCGCTCGGCGAGGCCACCGTGGTGGCGATGTTCATGAACAACCGTGCTGCCGAGGCACTGGCACGCGGCGCCACGGATGAGGCTTACTGGTGGGCGCGCGAAGGCCTGCTCGCCGACCCTCAATTCGGCAGCGTGATCAACACGCTGGGCGTCATCTACCAGCGCAGCGGCCATGCCGATGCCGCCGAGCGCGTTTTCAGCGAATTGTTGAGCCGCCAGCCCAATCACACCCAGGCGCTGCACAACTTTGCGGTGCTGCTCGAGCAGCAGGGCAGGCCCGGCGAGGCCGCCGCCTTGCGCGCTCGGCTGGCGGCGATCGAGCCCGAGCCGCCCTATCACTGGTTCGAGCAGGGCCAGCAGGCGCTGCAGCGCGGCGATGCGCGCGCCGCGCGCGATTTCTTCGCACGCGAGGTCGCGCGAGCCGACTACTCCAGCGAGTTCCACTATTGGCTGGCAGTGGCTCACTTCCAGCTCGGCGAGACCAGCGCCGCGCAGCGCCAGCTCGAGCACGCGAAGGCGCTGAGCACGTCACGCGATGAGCGCGATCTGTATGCCGCCAAGCTGGCATGGTTGAGTCAGCACCAGCACTGACACCACGGCGGCGTCGCCGCCTGCCGCGACGGCAGCCTAGTCGCCTGCTCCCTCCACCGGCCGGTCGAACGGCTGCCCGATCTTGAACGTGCCGCTGACGCGCAGCACCGGCTTGTCATCGATGCGGGCCACCCCTTGCGCGAACACCATCGTGCGCGTCACGCGCAGCACGTCGGCCTCGCCCTGCACCCAGGCGCCCAGCGGCGCCGGCGCCAGGTAGTCGATCTGCAGGCTGATGGTGGGCAGGAAACGCAGGCCCACCTCGGCGCTCTGTCGATGGATGCACACCGGCAGCAGCATGTCGCCGAAGCTGGCCAGCATGCCGCCGTGGCAGATGTTCAGCGGGTTGGTGTGGCGCGCCTGAACGCGAAAGGCAAGTTGCGCGCGACCGTCGACCAAGCGCACGTACAGCGGCCCGTTGTGGGCCATGAAGTTGCCGCCAATGGGCAGCGGCGCGAAACCCGCCGGGGCCTGGTCGGACGCTGGATCGGCATCGCCCACGCTCATCGTCGGTTCTCGCGCTCGACTTCGGCCATGAAGTCGGCGCTCTTCAGGTCGCGGCCCTGCTCCAGCCACACCGGATAGGTGCGCGAGAAGTCGGCAATGATGCGATCGAGCGGCATGTCGTCGAAGCTGCCGCGGTACTGCAGATACTCCATGTGTTTGTTGCCAGCGCGATCGAACGGGTGGTAGATCGAATCGTCGTGGCCGTTGAAAGCCAGTGGCAGCAGGCCGAAGCGCTCGACCAGCTCGCGATTGAACGCCGGCGTGGCCTTGCGCCAGACGCCGTCGATCCAGATGTCGGTGTAGCCGTGCCAGATGAAGAGGTCGGTCTGCATCGTCTTGCGCATGCGCTCGGTGCTCAGGTGGTTGCGCACGTCGGCATAGCCCACACGCGCAGGAATGCCCGCCGCGCGGCACGCCGCCGCCAGCAACGCCGCCTTGGGCACGCACCAGCCTGTGCCGCGGCGCACCACGCCGCTGGCGCGCATGCCGTCGGGCGACAGGTCGACGCGATAGGGGTCGTAGCGAAAGCCATCGCGCACCGCGTCGTGCAACGCCACCGCACGCTCGCGGTCGCTGCCGCCCACGGCGCACTCGCGTGCGAAAGCCACCACGCTGGGGTGTGCGCTGTCGATCAGGTCGGTGCTGGCCAGCGACGCGGCGGTCGGGGAATCGGTCATTGAAACCTCCAGTGCATGACTGTGAGGCTACACCGTCGCGGGAGCTGTCAACTGGGCGTCAGACGAGCGCTCGGTTTCGGGTCAGCGGCGCGACACGGCAGAGCAGCGCCAGCCCGCATGCGGCCCACCCCAACCCCGCCTCGAGCCCTGCGACGAGGCGCGCGACCCATCCCCATCCGTTCGGTCCGGGGCGTCCGTCGGCCACCGTCCACAGGCGACGCTGTTGGAGATCGACAAACGGCAGCGCGTGTTCCAAGGAAAAGGCCAATGCGCTGAAGCTCGGATACGCCGGCGGCAGCCCGGTGCAGCGCGTCTGGTCGACCGCCCCGCCAACACCCGGTTCACAGGCTGCGGCGCGCGCATCGGTGGCCTGCAGCGACACGGCCGGCGCGATCACGCCACGCTCGGCAGCCAGCGAGAAGAAACCCGCACCGGCGAGCCATAGCGCGGCGAGCGCCCAGGCCAGGCGCCATGGCCGATGGCCATAGCCGGCCAGCACGCCGAAACCGCGGTGCGCCAGCCTCGGCAGCCAGCGCCAGCGCCGCGGCAGGTGCGCGCCGATGCGTCCGACGCGGCGCAGTTGCACCTCGTTGGCCACCGCCACGTCGCGTGCGGCACCGGCCAATCCCATGCGTTGAAACGCCCTGATCAGCTGTTGCCAGGGCTGAGGACGAAAGTCACGACCCATATGCGCCGGCTGCTGCCGGGCCAGCCACTCGATGCGAAAGCCCGACGACGCCGGCGCTGCGGCGGCCAGCTGCCGGTACGCAAAGCCATCGAGCACCAGCGATTCGCCCCAGCTGGTGTCGTCGTCGTGCAAGGCGCCGACGCTGGCGTCGGCGAGCGTGGCGCGCGACAGCGGTTGTTTGAGCCGCGCCAGCACCAGCGTGCCGCCGACGCGCGCGCGGTCGAGCGCAAACGCCACCGCACCGCGCCAGCCCATGTCGCCGAACGCATCGAAGGCAGCTTGCGTGCAGTCGAGGTCGCCCTCGATGCGCGCGCGTTTCAGCCGCACGCCGCCGGCGGCCGAAAAGCCGCGGTTCAGCGCCACATTGCCGGCCACCTGCGCGAGATCGAGATTCAGTGCGTCGCTGCGCCGGCCGTCGCCGTTGACGTGACCGCTCAAACGCGCCGAGCTGGCGCGCAGATCACCCACCAGACGCAGCCCGACCAATCGCACGTCGCCATCGGACTCGAAGCCATCCGTCAGCAGAGCATCGCCCGCCACGCTCGCGCCATCGGCAACGAGGCGGCGCGGCACCTGCATGTCGACCCGCTCGCCGCTGCGCAGCTGCAGGCGCCCGCAGTTGAGGTCACCGCCCACCGTGGCACGCGCCAGCCGCACGTCCAGCCGCACGGTGCAGCCGGCGTTGAGCGCGACGTCGCCGGCCACCGTGCAGTCCTCGGCACGCAGGCCGGGCAGCAGGCAACCCGGAAAGCTCAAGCTGCCGCCGATGCGTGCGCCATCGAAGCGCGGCGACGCGTCGAACACGCAGCGAAAGAACCACAGCCCCTCCGGCACCGAGGCGTCACGCAAGTCCAGCGGACCTTCGATCCATGCCCCGACCACCTGCACACGACGTGCCGCACCGCCGTGACGCGCCAGGTGCGCGACGAATGCGCCGCGCACGCTGATCGATGCCGACGGCACCAGCGGCCGGCGCAGGCCCACGCGTGCGATCTCGTCGTCGATGAAGGCACGCAGCAACAACTGCTCGGCGAGTCGCAACGGCACGAACGCAGACAGATCGATGCGATCGACCGCGGCGGCGGGAAGTCTGGAGGGCGGGGTGGACATGCGCGCGTGGCTGCGCCGTGGTGGCGGTCTCGAGCGTGAACCCGTCGCCCACGCGTCACCATCCCCGGGGCGCGTGACCGATGTTGCGATTCGAGCGCCTCACCGGGTTGAACCGCCCCGCGAACGCGGGGCCGCACGCGCCCGGCTCGCGCACGACCGAATTTTGTGACCGGTTGTGAGCTGAGCCGGCGCGGGCTAAGGCACCAGCGCCAGCACACGTAACGGGCTGCCGCTGCCGCGCTGGATCTTCAGCGGCGGGCAGATCAGGACGCTGCCGGTGGGCGGCAGCTGGTCCAGGTGGGCCAAGCATTGCAGCCCGTAGCGGCCCGAGCCGTGCATGAAGGTGTGGCACGGGTACGGCGGACGCAGGTGGGCGCCTTGCCCCGCGTCGGTGCCGATCGCCTCGGAGCCGAAGCCCAGCACCTGGCGCCGCTCGACCAGAAAGCGCACCGCCTCACTGCTCGGGCCCGGCGTGTGCTGCCCCGTCTCGTCGAAGTTCTGATAGGCCAGCGCATCGCCCGCTTGCGTCCAGCGCTTGGACCAATCGGTGCGCATCAGCAGCCACGAGCCCGCCGCGATGCGGCCATGCGCGGCCTCGAAAGCCTCGAGGTCGGCCATGCTCAGCAGGTAGTCGGGGTCGGCAGCGGCCTGCGCGGAGCAATCGACCACGCAGGCCGGGGCGATGAAGTGTTGCGCCGGAATCGTGTCCACCGATCCATGCGGCAGATCCTTGCCCGAGATCCAGTGGATCGGCGCGTCGAAGTGCGTGCCGGTGTGCTCGCCGCACGAAAAATTGTTCCAGTACCAGCCCGGTCCGCGCTCGTCGTAGCGCGACACCTCCTCGATGCGAAACGGCCAGCACTGGCCCATCTCGGGCGGCAGCACGATCTGCGGGAACTCCGGCGCCAGTGTCTGCGTGAGGTCGACCACGCGGACGCGACCGCTGCTCAAGGCGCCGGCCAGCAGCAACAGCAGTCGCGCCGCCGGCATCGGCTCGGCCGAGGTGGTCTTGCGCGGTGTGGCCATCACGCGCCTCCCGCTGCGATTTCGCGCTCGAGCACTTTGGGGTCGTCGCGCCAGCGCTCGAACCACTCGTGCGCCACGTCGCCGGGGTAGACGTCTTCGAGGCCATCGCGCAGCGCCTTGACCACCGCTGCGGCCAACGCCGCGGGCGCCAGCTTGGGCGGCGGCAGGTTCTGGTTCCACTCGTCGTCGATCGGCCCCGGAAACACGTTGACCACGCGGATGCCAGCGCCGCGCAACTCGGCGCGCTGGCACTGCGCCAGCGAGTGCGCGGCCGCCTTGCTGGCCGAATACGTGCCGTGCGGCGGAAAGTTCGCGAGCGCGTAGATCGACAGCAGATTGACCCAGGCGCAGGCGTTGGCCGCACCGTCGGCGCTGCGGCCCGCCAGCGCGGGCCCGAACGCCTGCGCCAGCCGCAACGCGCCGAAGTAGTTGACTTCCATCTCGAGCTTGGCCACGTCGGTGCCGCGCCGCGTGGAGATGCTGAACGCCCGGTGCACCTCGGCGTTGTTGACCACGATGTCCACCTTGGCGCCGATCTCGCCGGCCAGCGCCTGCACCGAGCGGCCGTCGGTGAGATCGAGCGGCACCAGCGCCACTTGCGGCAACGCGGCG
>JBIODO010000069.1:0-13449 GCA_044445225.1 Burkholderiales bacterium | reverse complement strand
GGCGAGGAGGGCAGCGTCGTGCAGGGTGCGCAGTTGCGGGAGTTCCTCGGCGAGCACCGCGACTTCGCACTGCACCTGACGCACAAGCTGATTCGCACGGTGCAACGCTTGACCGAGCAGGTGAAGAGTCTGGCGCTGCAGGATGTCTACTATCGGACCTGATCGCGGGCGGGCATGTCTCGCTGCGCGATGGCCGGCACGTCATCCACGGCAAGCTGCCATCGGCCTGGTAGTCAGGGAGTTCAGGGCTGCGACGTCATCGCGTTTGGGCCTTCGCGGCAGGCGCAAATACCCTTCCGGGCCCTTGAGCCAGGCTTCAGCCCTTGCCGTGTTTGGCGATCAGGTCCTTGGCCGACTGCAGCAGCTTCTTGCCGTCGAAGCCACGCTTGTTCATGTCGGCGACCCATTCGTCGTCGACCGGCGCCGACAGCTTGATGAACTCCTGTCGCTCCTCGGGCGTGAACGTGTAGAGCGTGTTGCCGCGGTCGACGGCAGCCTTGCGGCCGATCGGGTCGTTGCCCTGCTGTGTCTTGCCGAGCCATGCCGACGTGGCGAGCCCGGAGTTGGCGTCGATCACCTTCTTCAGATCGGGTGCGAGGTTGTCATATTTGGGCTTGTTCATCGCCATCACGAAAGTCGTGGTGTACAGCGCCGGGCCGTTGGAATCGAATTCGCTATGGAACTTGGTGAGTTCGTGCACTTTGACCGCCGGCACGACCTCCCACGGAATCACGCAGGCGTCGATGGTGCCCTTGGACAGCGCGTCAGGGATCTGCGGCAGCGACATGCCCACCGGTGTGGCGCCCACCGAGGCCAGCAATTTGGTGATCTGACGCGTCGGGCCACGCACCTTCATGCCTTTCAGGTCGGCGTGGGTCTTGATCAGCTTGTTGACCGAATGGAACATGCCCGGCCCGTGCACGTGCAGCGCGATGACTTGGGTCTCCTTGAACTCGTCGGGCGCATTCGTCTGCACGTACTCCCAATAGGCCTTCGACGTGGCTTCGGCGTTGTTCATGATGAACGGCAACTCGAACACCTCGATGCGCGGAAACCGACCCGCGGTGTTGCCAGGCAGCGTCCACACGATGTCGACCACGCCGTCGCGCGCCTGGTCGTACAGCTGCACCGGCGTGCCACCGAGTTGCATGGCCGGATAGGCCTCGAACTTGATGCGGCCACCGGAGTCCTTCTCGACCTTCTCCATCCACGGCTTGTGCATCGTCAGCCACACGCTGGACAACGGCGCCATGAAGGTATGGAACTTCAGCGTCACGCTTTGCTGCGCAAAGCCCGACAGCTGGGGACCGGCGACCGCGGCAGCGGCCGCTCCCTGGATCAGCGTGCGACGTTTCATCTCGAAGCCTCCGGGCTCAGTGGACTCGTGCAACGGTAACGGGCGCCGGCCGGCTCGGTCGACCCGGTTTTCCCGCATCAACCGATGTACCGCACCAGCCACAACGAGATCGGCGGGAACGCGATCAGCAGCGCCAGCCGCACCGCGTCGCTGGCCAGGAACGGCAGCACGCCGCGAAAGGTCTCCGACAGCGGCACGTTGCGCGCCATGCCGTTGACCACGAACACGTTCAGGCCAACGGGCGGTGACAGCAGCCCGAAGCTCACGGTCATCAGCACCAGGATGCCGAACCAGATGGCCACCGACTCCTTGGGCATGCCGAAGTCCATGCCGATGATCACCGGGAAAAAGATCGGGATCGTGATCAGCAGCACCGACAACTCGTCCATCAGGCATCCGAGCGCGATGTAGAACAGCACGATCGCGATCACCACCTGCACCGGCGTCAGGCCCCAGGTCTGCACCAGCTGCCCCAGCTGGGTGGGCACCTGCGTCAGCGCCAGCGCCGAGTTCATCAAGTCGGCGCCGAGGAAGATCATGAAGATCATCGCCGAGGCCTCGGCGGTGGCGTAGAAGCAGTGTCTGAACTTGGCGCGCGTCATCTCGCCCTTTGCCAGCGCGGCCAAGAAAGTCGACGCCGCGCCGACCGCGGCGCCTTCGGTGGGCGTGAACTTGCCGCCGTAGATGCCGCCGAAGACGATGATGAAGATGATGCCGATCGGCGCCACGGCGGCGAATGCACGGCCCGTCATCGGCGCCGGCGCTTCGTCGGAGTTGGGCGCGTGCCCGGGCACCACGCGCACGTAGATCGCGATCGCGATCACGTAGCCGGTCATCGCGATCAAGCCGGGAATCATCGCTGCGGCAAACAGCTTGGCGATGTTTTGCTCGGCCAGGATCGCGTAGATCACGAGCGGCACGCTGGGCGGGATCAGGATGCCCAAAGTGCCGCCGGCGGCCAGCGTGCCGGTGGCCAGGCGCTCCGAGTAGCCGTGGCGTTTCAGCTCGGGCAACGCCACCGAGGTGATGGTGGCCGCGGTGGCCACCGACGAGCCGCAGATGGCGCCGAAGGCGGCACAGGTGACCACCGCCGCCATCGCCAGCCCGCCGCGAAAGCGCGCCATCGCCGCGGCGGCCACCTCGAACAGTGCGCGGCTGATGCCGCCCTGGGTGGCGAAATTGCCCATCAGGATGAACAGCGGGATCACCGAGAGGTCGTAGCTGGCGAAGCGCGCGAACGGCTCGGTGTTGAGAAAGCTCGCCAGTGGCGCCCAGCCGGCCTGCAGCACGTAGCCCACCAGGCCGGCCGCGAACATCGCCGCCGCGATCGGCGCGCGCAGCGCCATCAGCATCACCATGATGACGAAGATCAGCAACGTGAGCTGCACCGGCGTCATACCGCCTCCACGTTGCTGAAGCCGCGCAGCGTCTGCATGAACGCGATCAGCGCGGTCAGCACGAACGGCGGCACCATGCAGCAGTAGACGGCCCACTCCGGGAAGCCGAGCATCATCGAACCCGATTGCGAGCGCCACGCGTTGAGCCCGCCCAGCGTGACACGCCAGGCCACCAGCGCCATCAACAGAGCGAGCAGCAGCGTGCCAAAGCGCTCGAGCCGCCGCTGCAACGCCGGCGATGCCCAGGCCGTGAAGAAGTCGACGCTGATGTTGCCGCGCCGCGCCTGGCACCACGGCATGAACAACGCGATCGCCGCACCGGCAGCCGCGCCGGTGAGCTCGAAGTCGCCGACGATGGTCCAGCCGGTGGTGTTGCGACCGATCACGCTGACGCAGGTCATCAGCGTGATCAGCGTCAGCAGCGCGCCGGCGGCCACGGCGCAAACCTTGGCCAGGAACTCCAGTGTCTTCACGAGCGATGTCCCTCCGTTGTGCGAGCCCGCGCGGCCCGCCCGTGCTCATCGATTCAGTATTGGGTGGCCGGCAATTGGACCACCAAGCCGTCCATGCTTTCGTCCAATGCGATCTGGCAGCTCAACCGGCTGGTCGGCTGCTGCGGCGATGCAGTCATCTCGAGCATGTAGCCTTCGTCGTCGGAGGCCGGCGGCAAGCGGTTCACCCACGCCGGGTCGACGATGACGTGACAGGTGGCGCAGTTGAGGCAGCCCCCGCAGTCGGCCGCGATGCCCTCCTCGCCGGCGTCGACTGCGGCACGCATCAGGCTCGAGCCCACGCGCGCGGCGATCGTGCGCCGTGTGCCGTCGTGGGCGATCAAGTGGACCTCGATCGTCGTGTGCATGGAGGATCGTTGCTCAAATGCGGCTGAAGGTTTCGCGGCGCTGCCGTTTCGCTCTTGTCGGCCGCCTGCTTCAGCGTGCCAGCTCGGTACGTTTGAGGCGCGTGAAGCATTCGATGCAGGGTGCGCCTGCAGTCTAGGCAAGGCGCATGACAGCCACAACCTGCGGAAAGCACTGCGTGCTTGGAGCCTCGCGCAAAGCGCCCAGCGCGAAGTGCCCAGCGCAAAGCGCGCAGCGCAAACGCGCGGGGCTTCGGGGTTGCGCCATGCTCAAGCACAATCCCGCCATGAACCCCACCAGCTTCGCGATCGGCAAGCGCCGCCGCTCTGCCATCGTCGCCGGAGCCACCGGGCTGGTGGGCTGCGCGCTGATCGAAGCGCTGCTGGCCGACGCTGCGGTGGGCGCGGTGCACGTGCTGATGCGCGCAGAGCGGCCCGACTGGCGCAAGCGCAGCGGACTGACCCAGCACGTGGTCGACTACCGAGCCGGCCTGCCCGCGTTGCCGGCCGTCGATGACGCGTTCTGCTGCCTGGGCACCACCATCAAGGTCGCCGGTTCGCAGCAGGCGTTTCGCGCGGTGGATTTCGACGCCGCGTTGAGCTTTGCGCGCGCCGCGCGTGCCGCGGGTGCCACGCGATTGGGGTTGGTTTCCGCGCTCGGCGCCAATTCGAGTTCTGGTGTGTTCTACAACCGCGTGAAGGGCGAGATCGAGCAGGCCGTCGCCGCGCTCGACTTCGAGAGCGTGGTCATCGCGCGACCGTCGCTGCTGCTGGGCGACCGCACGGCGCTGGGGCAGGCCACGCGCCCTGGCGAGCGCATCGCCGCGGCACTGACCAAGCCACTGGGCTGGCTGATGCCGCGCAGCGTGCGACCGATCGAGGCTGCCACGGTGGCGCGCGCGCTGATGCGCTCGGTGCAACGCGGCGAGCCGGGCCTGTTTGCATTGTCGTCGGGGACGCTGCAAGTGCTCGGCGCTTGACGATCGGGCCGCGCCATGCGGATTCACTTCCTCGGCGCCGCCGACACCGTCACCGGTTCCAAGCACCTGGTCGAGCTCGGCGGCAGCCGCATCGTGCTGGACTGCGGAATGTTCCAGGGCTTCAAGGTGTTTCGCGAGCGCAACTGGGCGCCATTGCCGATCGATGCGCGCAGCATCGACGCCGTGGTGCTGAGCCATGCACATCTCGATCACAGCGGCTGGCTGCCAGCGCTCGTCAAGGCCGGCTTCAAAGGGCCGGTGATCGCCACCGCAGCGACCCGCGCGTTGTGCGAGGTGCTGTTGATGGACGCTGCACACCTGCAGGAGGAGGATGCGCGTCGAGCCAATCGTCAGCACTACTCGCGCCACACGCCGGCACTGCCCTTGTTCACGCGCACCGACGCGCAACGCGCGATGGCGCGCTTTCAGACGCTGGAACCGGCGCGCGACCGCGTGCAGGGCGCGGTGCGCATTCGCTTCACGCCGGTGGGCCACTTGCTTGGCGCGTGCGCGGTCACGCTCAACGACGGCGAGGCCACGCTCGCATTTTCAGGCGACCTCGGGCGGCCCGACGACTTGCTGATGCCTGCGCCGCAGACGCTGGCACAGGCCGACGTGATGATCGTGGAGTCGACCTACGGCAATCGGCTGCATGCGCGCGGCGACGCCCAAGCTGAGCTGGGGCGCATCGTGCGCGACACGGTGCAACGCGGCGGCTCGGTGTTATTGCCGGCGTTCGCGGTCGGGCGCGCACAGGCGTTGCTGTTGCTGCTGCAACGCTTGCGGGCGGCAGGCGAGATCGCACCCGCGTTGCCGATCTTCCTGGATAGCCCGATGGCCGTGCAGGCGACGGCGCTGTACCTGCGCCACAGGCGCTTGCTGCGCGTGCCGGCGGCGCAGGTGCTATCGCTGTGCGACGGCGTCAGGCTGGTCACCACCGTGGCGCAATCGATGCGACTGGTCGGCTCGCGCATGCCTCGCATCGTCATTTCCGCCAGCGGCATGGCCACCGGCGGCCGCGTGTTGCATCACCTGAAGGCGATGGCGCCCGATGCACGTCACCACATCGTGTTGGCTGGTTTTCAAGTGGGCGGCAGTCGAGGTGCCGATCTGCTGGCCGGCGTGCCCGCGGTCAAGATCCACGGCCAGTACGTCCCGGTGCGCGCGCGCGTCAGCGCACTGCAGGGGATATCGGGCCACGCCGACGGCAACCAGCTGCTCGATTGGCTGCGCGCGCTGCGCAAGCCGCCGAACCAGACGTTCGTCGTCCACGGCGAGCCCGCCGCCGCCGACGCGCTGCGTCGTCGCATCCAGGACGAGCTGCACTGGCGCGCCCGCGTGCCACAGCAAGGCGAGGTGGTCGACGTGTAAGGCCCGTGCGGTTTTTCACGGGCACCGCGACTACCTGCACGCGCAGTTGCACCTGGTCGTCACTGGTCACAGCGCTGTGGCGGCGTGGCCGCTACCGTGGCCCCATGAAGCCGCAGTTGCACACCCGCTGGCAGGCGATGGAGTTGGTCGTCGCGCGCGACGGTCACGAAGTCGACCGCGTGGCTGGGTGCGACATCGAACGCGTGATCATGGTCTACCGCGACCGCGGCGACACACCGGGCGATCTCGCCTACGCAGTGCTGCAGACGCGCGAGCACGATCTGCTGTTTCCGCCGGAAAGCGGCATCGCCGGCCGCGTGCACTTCGAGCGCCAACTGTTCTGGAGCGAGCGCCGCTGCGTGTATTGGGCGCCGCTGGCCAAGGCCGCACTGCCGCGCAAGCTGTGCACCGGACTGTGGATCCTGCGCCAGGCCAAGCCGGCGTTCGTGCGGCTGCCGCGCGATGAGTTGCGGCCGATGATCGCGCAGTGGCCGCTCGAGGGCCCGCAGTCGTGGGACGAACGCAAGGTCGCCCGCATCGCACGTGCGCGGCCGTTTCCAGCGCTGCGCCCGGTGACCATCACTCCGAACAGTACGTTGTAGATCGACCCCCGAAGCGGCCTGGCGGCCGCCGCGGCTACGAACTCAGCGGAATTCGCGTTCGCGCAGCCACTTTGTGGCGACCCACTTCTCGCCTTCGAGCACCGGCATGCCGGCGTGCAATGTGCGCGTCACCACGTGCGGGCGGTCGTAGCTGAAGAACACGGCGTTGCCGCGCATCGGTCCGACCTCGACACCGACGTCGGGAAACGCAGTGCCGCCGCCTCGCGGCGGCGTATTCAGGTACATCACGATCGATGCCACACGCTGGCCGCCGCGCTGCAGGATGGTGGGCGTGCCTGGGGCCGCCGGGTCGAAGTAATCGTGATGGGCTTTGTATTCAGCGCCCGGCCGATACCGCAGCACCTGCAGCCCTTCGCCGTTTTCGACCGGCCAGTTCAGCAGCGCGGCGATGCGCCGTTCGATGCGATCGCACAGCGCGTGCTCGCCGCGCTCGAAGAACATGCCGTCGCTGGTGCGCGCCTCGTGCACCTCGGAGCCGCCGCTGGGGTTGTGCACGGTCTCCGAGCGGGCCAGGCGAGGCTCGGCTAACTTGATCATCTGCCGGCACTCGTCGTCGGACAACAGACCGCCGAACACGATCAGCCGCGGGCTGCGCATCGCCATCAGCACTTCGACGGGCCGATCCGGCGCCTGTAACACGCTTGGCGCCGACGACAGTTCCGGGCCAGGCACCGGCACCGGCGCCGGCAACGCCTGCGTTGCAGTTTGCGCAGCAAGGTACTCCTGCAGCGTGGTCTCCAGCGCACCCACCGCGGTGTCTTCGTCCCAGCCGCTGGTGCGCATCGACTGCAACACGTCTTCGGGGCGACAGCCCGCCCTCGCCTGCGCGACGATCCACTCGCGCAGTTCAGGGGTGATCATTTGACTGCTCATGGCTGAATTCTCGCAGTTCGAATCGGCTTTTCCTGCGCGCCGAACATTTACCAGATGTGTCCTCGCGATGCCAGTGGGCGCGTGTCCTGCGGGCGTTTCTCACGGCCTGCACGGGGCACGGGCAACGCGCAACAAAACTTCACTCGAGCGGATCGAGCGAGCCGTCAACATGGCCCGGCGTCCGGCGTTGAACAGCGGCGGCCGAACAGCCGGCCGACACAACGACAGCAACTCGTCAAAGGAGCCAACCCATGACCCGCACCACCTTACTGGCCTGCCTGCTGCTGGGCAGCGGCGCCGCCGCATTCGCGCAAACGACCGCCAACACGGTGCAGCGCGACATCAACCAACAGCAGCGCATCGAGCAAGGGCTGCAGAGCGGCGCGCTGAACATGCGCGAGGCCTCTTCACTGGAGCGCGAGGAATCGCGCGTCAACCAGCTGCAGACGCAAGCGCTGAAGGACGGCAAGATGACGCCGGCCGAACAGACCAAGCTCAATGCCGCGCAGAACAAGGTCAGCAGCGACATCTTTGCCGCCAAGCACAACAGCGTGACGGGCAATCCGCAGTCGGCGTCGTCGCAGCGCATGCAGGCCGACGTGCAGCGCAACATCAACCAGCAGCAGCGCGTCGAGAACGGCGTGCAAAACGGCTCGCTGACCAACCGCGAAGTAGCCAAGCTCGAGCACGGCCAGTCCAAGGTGGCCAAGGCCGAAGCCAGCGCCGGCCACGACGGCCACGTGACCGCCAACGAGCAGGCGCATGTGCAACGCGCCGAGAACCATCAGAGCAAGCACATCTACAACCAGAAGCACGACGCGCAGCAAAAGAACTGACCCGAGCGCGCGTTTTCCGTGCAACGGCCCGGCCAGTGTCCGGGCCGTTTCTCTTTGTGGCGGCGTCCGCAGTGGATGCCGCACGTGCAGACTCAGTGGAAGTTGCGGCTCTTCGTGCTCAAGCCCTGCAGCAGCGCCGAGTGGTCGACCAACTTGCGCGCGATCAGGTGGCGCACCCCGCCTTCGCACTGCCACACGCCGTAGACGGTGAGCAGCGTCGAGGCGAGCAGCGGCTTGCGCTGGGCTTCAGCCACCTGCGGCCAGACGATCACGTTGACGGCGCCGGTCTCGTCCTCCAGCGTCACGAAGATCACGCCCTTGGCGGTTTCGGGGCGCTGGCGATGCGTGACCAGGCCGCTGGCACGCGCGAGTTGCCCGCTGCGATAGCCGTTGAGCACGACCGCTGGCTGCACGCGATACGCGGCCATCCGCTCGCGCAGCAGCGCCAGCGGATGGTTGGTGAGCGACAGGCCGGTGCTGCGGTAGTCGGCCAGCAGTTCTTCGCCGGCGGTGGGCGCCTGCAGCACGGCCTGCGCTTCGTGCGTGCGCGTGTTCGCCAGCATCGCCGTGGCGCGGGTGTCGATGCCGGCGGTGCCCCACGCAGCCTGGTGACGGTGGCCGATCAGCGGCCGCAGCGCATCGCCTTGAGACAGCAGCTGCAGCGCGCGCGCATCGAGGCTCGCGCGGCGCGTCAGATCTTCGATGCCGTCGAACGGACCCTGTGTGCGCGCGGCCACCAGGCGTTCGGCGGCTTCTTGCTGCAAGCCCAGCAGCCGGTTGAAACCCAGGCGCACCGGCCACAACGCGGCGCCACCCACACCGACCGGCGCTTCGAGTTCGGTGGTCCATTCGCTCTTCAGCACGTCCACCGGCAGCACCTGCACGCCGTGCGCGCGCGCATCGCGGGTGAGTTGCGCCGGCGCATAAAAGCCCATCGGCTGGCTGTTGAGCAGCGCGGCGAGAAACGCATCGGGATGGTGGCGCTTGATCCACGCGCTCACGTACACCAGCAGCGCAAAACTGGCGGCGTGGCTTTCCGGAAAGCCGTACTCGCCGAAGCCCTCGATCTGCTTGAAGATGCGCTCGGCGTATTCGAGCGTGTAGCCCTTGTCGACCATGCGGCCCACCAGCCGCGTGTGGAACGGCCCGAGGCCGCCCTTGCGCTTCCAGGCCGCCATCGCGCGGCGAAGCGCGTCGGCCTCGCCGGGCGTGAAGTCGGCGGCCAGGATGGCCAGCTGCATCACCTGCTCCTGGAAGATCGGCACGCCGAGCGTGCGCTCGAGCGCCTTTTTCACCTCGGGGCTCGGATAGTCCACCGGCTCCTCGCCGTTGCGCCGCTTGAGGTACGGATGGACCATGCCGCCCTGGATCGGCCCGGGGCGCACGATCGCGACCTCGATCACCAGGTCGTAGAAGTTGTCGGGCTTCAGCCGCGGCAGCATGCTCATCTGCGCGCGGCTCTCGACCTGGAAGGTGCCGACGCTGTCGCCCGCGCTGAGCATCTTGTAGACCGCCTTGTCTTCGGGCGGCACGTCCTGCATGCGGAACTCGGGCACGCCTTTCTTGCGCGCGATGAAGGCCAGCGCGTGCTTGATCGCGGAGAGCATGCCCAGCGCCAGCACGTCGACCTTGATCAAACCCAGCGCGTCGAGATCGTCCTTGTCCCACTGGATCACGGTGCGATCGTCCATCGCGGCGTTTTCCACCGGCACCAGGCGCGACACATCGTCGCGCGCGATCACGAAGCCGCCGGGGTGCTGGCTGAGGTGGCGCGGAAAGCCGATCAGCGTTTGCGTCAGCTCGACCCACAACTGGCAGATCGGTGAGTCGGGGTCGAGGCCGTTCTCGCGCAGGCGAGCGTCGTTGATTTGCCGGCCGTCGAACCAATGCTGGCCGCGCGCCACCGCGGCGATGCGGTCGAGATCGATGCCCATCGCGCGGCCCATGTCGCGCAGCGCCGAGCGCGGGCGGTAGCTGATCACCACCGCGGTCAGCGCGGCGCGGTGGCGGCCGTACTTGCGATAGATGTACTGGATCACCTCCTCGCGGCGCTGGTGCTCGAAGTCGACGTCGATGTCGGGTGGCTCGTTGCGCTCGGCGCTGACGAAGCGCTCGAACAGCAGCGTCATGCGATCGGGGTCCACCTCGGTGACACCCAGGCAATAGCAGACAGTGGAGTTGGCCGCGCTGCCGCGGCCCTGGCACAGAATGCCTTGCTCGCGCGCCCAGCTCACCACGTCGGCCACGGTGAGGAAGTACGGCTCGTAGCGCAGCCGCGCGATCAGCGCCAGCTCGTACTCGATGCCATGGCGCACCTTGGCCGGCACGCCGGCAGGAAACCGCCTGCGCGCACCGGCCTCGGTGAGCGTGCGCAGCCAGCTCGCGGGCGTGTGGCCTTCGGGCACGATCTCCTCGGGGTATTCGTAGCGCAGCTCGTCGAGCGAGAACGCGCACGACGCCGCGATGCGCACCGTGGCTGCCAGCCACTCGAGCGGGTACAACGCCGCCAGCCGCTGGCGCGAACGCAAATGCGCTTCGGCGTTGGGCTCGAGCGCAAAGCCGCACTCGGCCACCGGCTTGGCCAGGCGCGTGGCGGTGAGCGCATCCTGCAGCGGCTTGCGCGCGCGCACGTGCATCAGCACGTCGCCCGCGGCTACCAGCGGCAGCCCGGTGAGCGCGGCCAGGCGCTCGGCCGACTCGACGCACGACGCGTCGTGCGCGCGATGCAGCAGCGACACCACCAGCGCCGCACGATCGGGGCCGAACCAGGTCTTGAGCCACATCGCGTGCGCGAACTGCACCTCGAACGGCAACGCCGCATTCACCACCATCAGCGCAAAACAATCGGGCAGGCCCGCCAGGTAAGGCGCATGCGGCACGCGGCCCTCGACGTCGCTGGCCAACGCGGTGTATTGGCCCTTGCCGGCGCGGCGGCGCGCCACGGTGATCCACTGCGCGAGGTTGCCGTAGCCGCGGCGCGATTGCGCCAGCAGCACCAGCCGCGGTCCGTTGCAGCCGCCGGCGGCACTGGGCGCCAGCCGCATCTCGGCACCGACGATCAGGTGCAAGCCCAGCCGCTTGGCCTGCCCGTGCGCGCGCACCACACCGGCCAGCGAGCACTCGTCGGTGATGGCCAATGCCGTGTAGCCGAGCTCGTGCGCGCGCGCGACCAACTCCTCCGGATGCGAGGCCCCGGTGAGAAAGGTGAAGTTGCTGCGGCAATGCAGCTCGGCGTAGGCGGGCAGGCCCTGCGCACTCGGCGTGAGCCCGGGCGCCACGCCGCTGGCGGCGGGCGTGGCCATGGGAGAGTCAAAAAGAGGGTTGGATCGATAACTGTATGTCTGTACAGTATTCATCCGCGGGATGAGCACCGTCAAGGTCTATCGGCACGCAAAGCGGCAGCGCCACAATCGGCGCGCCCTCTGGCCTCACCCCTTCACACCGGGAGCCCGCATGATCACCTTCACCCGCCGCCACGCCGCCATCGGCACCCTGACCTTCGCGCTCGGCATCGCCGCCGTCGTGGCCGGGGTGACCGCGCCGTCGACTCCGGTCCAGGCGCAGCCCAATCCATTGCTGATGACGCAGCAGCCGCCGTCATCGTGCGTGTGCGCCGCAGCCGTGTCGGTATTCGGCGGCAGCGGCGGACCGCAGATTGCCAACTGCCAATGCGGCGCGCTCAATTGCGCGGCAGCCACCGCGGCCGGTGGCGTGACGCTGCAGTGCTCGCGCTGAGTGCCTGACCTTTAGCGCGGCTCGCCTGGCTGTCGCGCCAGCCAGAACGAGAGCACCGCGATCACGCCAAGAACGGCCAGCAGCAGCATCAGCTCGCGGTAACCGCCGAGCGCCAGCAGCAGCGCGGCGGCGGCCACCGGCGCCGCCGCACGCGCCAGCAAGCCGATCGCCGCCATCGCGCCGCCGATGCGGCCGACGTGCGCGCGGCCAAACGTCTCCGGGATCAGGCCGCCACGAACGATGGTGATCAGCCCGTTGGCGGCGCCGAACACCGCCGCGAAAAGCCACAGCACCCACAGCGAACGCGCCAGCGCGAACAGCGTCAGCGACAGCGGCAGGCCCAGCAGCACGACAGCGCCCAGCACACGCAGCGACCAGGCGCGGCCGATCGCCGCGTAAAGCAGGCGGCCCGCCACCTGCGCCGGGCCGATCCACACCACCACCGCCAGCGCCTCGCTCTGGCTCAGGCCCTTGGAGGCGAACGCGGGCATCACGTGCGCCCACAGCGCTGCACCCGCAAACGCATACAGCGTGAAGGCCAAGGCCAGCAACCAGAACGTGCGATGTCGCAATGCCTCGTGCAATGTGGCATCGCGCCCTGTGTCTTCGCGTGACAGCGCCGCAGCGTGCTCGCCCGGCCCGCGCAACGCCCACAGATGCACGGGCAGCACCACCACCAGCAACGTGAAGGCCATCGCCACCAGCGTGCCGCGCCAACCGAGCGACGGCATCAACCAGGCCACCGCCGGAAACGACAGCGTGCTGGCGAACCCACCGACCAGCGTGAGCGCGGTGATGCCCTGCCGATACCGCTGCGGATAACGCTTGGTCAGCACGATGAACGCCGGGTCGTACAGCGTCATCGCCATCGACGCGCCGAGCACGATCCACACCGCGTAGAACATCCACGGCTCGCGCACCGCCGCCCAGGCGAACAGGCCGAGCGCCGCCAGCGCGGCGCCGCCGGCGAGCACCGCTCGGCCACGGCCGCGGTCGATCGCCGCGCCCACCGCGTACGACGCGCCACCCCAGGCGGCCAGCCCGACGCTGAAGGCGCCCATCAGCGTGGCTTCGCTCCAGCGCAACTCGTCGCGCATCGGCAGCACGAACGACGAGAAACCGTAGTACAGCGCCGCCCAGGTGAGCAACTGCCCGAGCGACAGTGCAGCCACCACCCAGGCAAAGCTCGGGTGGTGGGTGGCGTCGTTCATCGCGACCATTGTCGCCCGGCGTCTTTGTCGCAGCAGGGACAAACAGGCCGCGTGCACGCGTGCTACAACTGCCGGACTCGAGATCGAATTTCGCCAGGAGACGCGCCATGGACCTGAACTTCACCGCCGACGAACTCGCGTTCAGGCAACAGGTGCGGCAATGGGTGGCCGACAACCTGCCCAAGGACATCAGCCACAAGGTGCACCATG
>JBIODO010000068.1:0-13508 GCA_044445225.1 Burkholderiales bacterium | reverse complement strand
TGTCGCCGTGGTAGTCGAGATGGTCTTGCGTGAAATTGGTGAACTGCGCCACCGCGATGCGCGTGCCGGCGAGTCGATCGTCGACCAGGCCGATCGACGAGGCTTCCATCGTGCAGGCCACGAAGCCCTGTGCAACGAACTTGGCGAGCGCGGCCTGCAGCATCACTGCATCGGGCGTGGTCAGGCCGGTGGCCTGCAACGGGCCGCCCTGCTCGCCGACTCGCGGCGGCTCACCGACGCCGAGCGTGCCGACCACGCCGCAGCGGCGCCCCAGCGCCGCGAGGGCCTGCGCAGTCCACCAGGCGACCGACGTCTTGCCGTTGGTGCCGGTGACCGCCACCACGTCGAGCGCGCGGCTGGGGTGGCCATACCAGGCATCGGCGATGGCGCCGGCGGCGGCTTTCAGCTTGGCGGCGCAGGCGACGCGCCGATCGTCGAAGGCAAAGGCTTCGACGCCTTCACTGTCGACCAGGCAGCACACGGCGCCGGCCGTCAACGCGTCGGCCACGTGGCGGCGGCCATCGTCGCGCACCCCGCGCCAGGCCAGGAATGCATCGCCGGCGTGAATGCGTCGGCTGTCGGTGCACAGCGCGCGCGCCCCGCCGGCGCGCAGCCAGTGCACGGCAGCGGCGGTGTTGTGCAGCATGGTGAGCGCCATCAGCGCCCTCCCGCAGGATCAGGCGCGACAGAGGCCTGTGCCATCGCCTGCGCCACGATCTGCCGCCGCACCTCGAGATCGGGCGGCACGTTGAGCAGGCGCAGCGTCTGCTGCACCACCTGGCTGAACACCGGCGCGGCAACGTCGCCGCCAAAGTGGCCGCCCGTGCTCGGCTGGTCGATCATCACCGCCACCACCACGCGCGGGGTCGTCATCGGTGCCATGCCGACGAACCACGCGCGGTGCCTGTTGGCAAGGTAGTCGCCGCCCTCTTGCGCGTGCGCGGTGCCGGTTTTGCCACCGACGCTGTAGCCCATTGCCTGCGCGCGCGTGGCGGTGCCGCCGGTTTCGGTGGCCATCTGCAGCATCTTGCGCACGTCGCGCGCCACCTGCGGCGACAGCACGCGCACGCCGGCCACCGGTTGCTCCTGGCGCAGCATGGTCACCGGCACGATCTCGCCGTCGCGCGCGAACACCGTGTAGGCGCGTGCCATCTGCAGCAGCGACGCCGACAAGCCGTAGCCGAAGGCCAGCCGCGACTGGTCCACCGGCTTCCAGTTCTTGTAGGGGCGCAGCCGCCCACTCACCGCGCCGGGGAACTCGATCTGCGGGCGCTGGCCGAAGCCGACGTTGCTGTACATGCTCCACAGCTCGCTGGGCTCCATTTGCATCGCCAGCTTGGCCGCACCAATGTTGCTGGAGTGCTGGATGATCTCGGCCACCGTCATCGCGTCGCGCGGGTGGGTGTCGTGGATCGGCTTGCCGCCGACTGAAAACGAGGCCGTGTTGATCACCGTGTTCGGCTGCACGCGGTGGCTCTCGAGCGCCCAGGCGGCCACGAACGGCTTCATCACCGAGCCGGGCTCGAACACATCGGTCAGTGCACGGTTGCGCGCGGCTTCGCCGAGCTGCTCCTTGTTCAGGTTGCCGCGCTGCCCCGGGTGATAGCTCGGGTAGTTGGCCAGCGCCAGCACCTCGCCGGTGGCCACATCGATCACCACCGCGCTGCCGGCCTTGGCCTTGTGTTCGAGCACCGCATCGCGCACACGCTGGTAGGCGAAGAACTGCACCTTGGTGTCGATCGACAGCTGGATCTCGCGGCCGTGCTCGGGATCGATCGCCTCGACGTAGTCGTCGATCACGCGGCCCACGCCGTCGCGCACGATGCCGCGCTGGCCGTCGCGGCCCTCGAGGTCTTTCTCGAAGGCGAGTTCCACACCCTCCTGGCCGCGCTCGCGGATGTCGGTGAAGCCCACCACGTGCGCGGCGGCCTCGCCCTCGGGGTAGCTGCGCGTGTAGCCGGGTTCGGCGCGCAGACCCTTGACGCCCAGCGTGCGAATCTGGCGCCACGCGTCGTCACCGAGCTGGCGCTTGAGCACGATTTCGGTGAGGCCCTGGGTCGCCAGCCGTTCGTCGAAGTCGGCCGGGGTCATGCCCAGCAGCCGCACCAGATCCCGCCGCTGCGCCGGCGTGGCGCCGTATTGCTTCAGGTTCAGGTACACCGTGTTCGACGCCACGCTGGTGGCGAGGATCAATCCGTTGCGGTCAATGATGCGCCCGCGACTGGCGGGCACGTCGTAGGTGTGCACGAAACGGCGCTCGCCCTGCGCCAGGTAGAAGTCGCTGGCCACGATCTGCACGTAGACCGCGCGGCCGAGCAGCCCCAGGAAGCCGAGCGCCACCATAACCACCAGGAAGCGGCTGCGCCACGGCGGCGTTTTGGAGGCCAGCAGCGGGCTGCTTGCATAGGCGAGGCTGCGCGCGCTCACTGCCGAGCTGGGGCGACGCCTGGCCGCGCTCATGGCGCCACTCCGGAGGCCGCGGTATCGACCGCGAAATAGGTGACCGCCGGCGTGACGGTGCGCATGGCGAGCTTCTCGCGCGCCACCTTCTCGACGCGCAGGTGCGTGCCTTGCGCCTGGCGCTCGGCTTCCAGGCGCTGCGCCTCGGCGTCGAGCCGCGCCAGCTCGTCGCGCGCGCGATTGGTTTCGTCGAACAGGCGCCTCGACTCGTACGAGGTCTGCACCAACGCCAGGCAGCTGAAAATCAGCGCCAGCAACAGCACGAGGTGGGTGCGGCTCATTGGGGCACTCTTCGCGCCGGAGCCGGGTGAGCGGGGCTCATCGAACCTCCGTACGCTCGGCCACGCGCATCACGGCCGAGCGTGCGCGCGCATTGGCCTGCACCTCGGCGGGCGTGGGCCGCACGCGCGCCACCGCTCTCAGTCGCGTGGGCGCCGCCGGCGCAAACGGCACGCGGCGATCGGGCTCGCTGCGGCTCTCACGCGCGATGAAGCGCTTGACGATGCGGTCTTCCAGCGAGTGGAAGCTGATCACCACCAGCCGCCCCTTGGGAATCAACAAATCCATCGCGGCGCTCAGCCCCTGTTGGAGGTCCTCGAGTTCAGCATTGATGAAAATCCGAAGAGCTTGAAACGTGCGCGTTGCAGGGTCCTGGCCCGGCTCGCGGGTCTTGACCGCACGAGCCACGACTTCGGCCAGTTCGACGGTGCGTCCAACCGGACGCCCGCTCGCGCGGCGAGCAACAAGCGCTTTTGCAATCGGGACAGCAAACCGTTCTTCTCCATAGTCACGGATCACCTCGGCGATCTGGCGCTCATCGGCCCTGGCCAAAAACTCCGCGGCGGTCTCGCCGCGGCTCGTGTTCATGCGCATGTCCAACGGCGCATCGAAGCGGAAGCTGAAACCGCGTGAGGCATCGTCGATCTGCGGCGAGCTGACGCCCAGATCGAGCAGCACGCCGTGCACGGTTGAGATCCCGCGTGCCGCCAGGTGTTCGCGCATCGACGCGAAGCTGGCGTGCTCGATCGCGAAGCGCGAGTCGCCGATGCGTTCGGGGCCATCGATCGCCGCCTGCACCGCCTGCGGGTCCTTGTCGAATGCCACCAGCCGCCCCAGCGGCGACAGGCGCGCCAGCAACGCACGCGCGTGGCCGCCGCGGCCGAACGTGCCGTCCACGTAGACCCCGCTGATGTCGCCGACGATCGCATCGATCGCTTCGGTCAACAGGACGGGAATGTGCGGCCATGCTTGCGTGTGCATCAAAAGACGAAGCTCTTGATCGCTTCGGGCATCGGGCTTTGTTTGACCGCGGCCTCGTGGGCCGCATAGCGCGCGGTGTCCCACAGCTCCAACCGCGGGCCCACGCCGATCAGCAGCACGTCGCGGATCAGCCCGGCATCGCGCCGCAACTCGGGCGAGATGTGGATGCGCGACCCGGAATCGATGTCGACATCGACCGCACTGCCGATGAAGATGCGGCGCCAGCCGTCGGCTTCCATCGGCAGGCTGAGCAATCGCTCGCGCAATTGCAGCCAGGCGGGACGCGGCAGCACGAGCAGGCAGTCGGCGGGGTGCTTGGCCAACGTCAGCTGACCGCCCACCGACGCCATCAACGCGTCACGGTGGCGCGACGGGACCGCGATGCGACCCTTGGCATCCAGCGTGAGCGCTGATGTTCCTTGAAACAAACTCTCCGGCACGCTGCCCCACCTTAAACCACAGTGCGGCACTGTAACGGACCCAAAGCCTTCAGGTCAACGATTTTCGAATGAAAAAATCAATGAAATCAAATACTTAGTTGCTAACGTTCGAGCAGTGTCAGAGATTCATCAAAAACGCTTCAAAAATAACGACTTGCGGGACTATGTGCAAGTTTTAGGTTCAATGGCGTGTTGATGACACCCGCCTGAGGTTCTCGGGGAAAGCCCGCAACGCCGTGCCCATTCAACCTCTCGAGCGCACCGGCAGGTCGTTCAAACCGATGCCGGCGGCGTCGAAGCCGCCGTCGACCGCGAGCACCTGGCCGTTGATGTAGCCGGCAGCGTCGCTGCACAGAAAGCCCACCGCGTCGGCGATCTCCTGCGGTGTGCCGTAGCGGCCCAGCGGGATGGCGGCGTGGTAGCCGGCGCGGATGGCCGGCGTGTGCACCTGCGCCGCCATCGCGGTCTCCACAGGCCCGGGCGCCACGGCGTTGACGCGAATGCCTTGTGCGCCCAGCTCGGCCGCCTGCTGCCGCGTCAGATGGATCAACGCGGCCTTGCTGGTGCCGTAAGCGACACGCAACGTGCTGGCACGCAGGCCCGAGATCGACGCAATGTGCACGATGCTGCCGCGTGAACCGGCCTCCTGGCTCGCTTCGCTCGCGTCCCCCCGAGGGGGATCAGGCCTCTTCGGGCGGCCGAGCGAGGCCTGGCGCAGCATCAGCGGTGCGATGGCCTGCGTGCAGATGAACGGCCCGTCGAGGTTGGTGGCCATCACCTGCCGCCATTCGTCGTGGGTGGTTTGCAGAATGGGCTTGAACACCGCGACACCGGCGTTGTTGACGAGCGCGTCGATGCGGCCGAAGAGCGCTGTGGTGGCGCCGACCGCACGCTCCACATCGCCGGGCAGCGACACGTCGCAAGGCACTGCCAGCACGCGCTCGTCGCCGCGCCATAGGTCCGCCGTGCGGGCCAGCGTCTCACGGTCGATGTCGATCAGCGCGACGCGCCAGCCCCGCGCATGGAACCACTGTGCGATCGCCAAGCCGATGCCACGAGCGGCGCCGGTAACGAAGGCCACGCGTGAAGACGCGGAATCGACGGTCTGCTCGTGCACGACCCGCGCATGCTACGCGCGTTGCGGTGCGCGGCCGTTGGCCCAGCGTGGGCGTGGTTTCAGTTCGATTGCTTGATCAAGCGCCCCGACGCCTGCTGCACGGGCCGTGCGTTCATCGGGTACAGGCGCGCGAACACATCGATCTGCTCGCCGGACACGCTGACCGGTTGCTGCATCACCATCCACAACACGCCCTCGCTGCACGGCGGCGTGGTCAGCGAACCCATGTAGGTGAAATAGCGCGTGTCCTTGGGCAGCAGCTGGTTCAAGTCGAGCGGCGCGCGTGCGCTCACCTCGTCGCCTTTTTCCAGCGGCAGGTTGTTCCACACCGATTGCACCAACGCGTGTGCGCTGCCGCGCTCGAGCAACACCGCCACCACGGCGAGGCGGCCGTCGGCGTCCTTGTGAACCAGATGCGCCACCATGTCGAATTGCTTGCCGTCGATGCGTTCTTCCGACGGCCGATGAAAGTGGAACTGCGCCAGTTCGAAGCGCCGCCCCATCACCTCGATCGAATTGCCCGGCGCCACGTTCACCTGCACAGTGTGGCCGTTGTCGAGCACACGAAATGCGCTGGGCTTGTAGTCGAACTGTACCGGCTCCAGATCGACCCGGATGCCGTCGCGAATGTCGATCGGGCTCTGGCGCGTGCCGCTGGCGCACTTGCTGAACTCGGGCTTGAGCCGACCCCAGGACTGCGGACCCGACTCGCCGTCGTACGACCAGTGTCCGCTGTCGTGCGAGGCAGCTGGCTTTTGCGCGGGGATCCTGGCGACGCGCGGCTTGCGTGGCGGGTCGGGCTGCGTGGTGAGCTGCAATTCACCATCGGGCTGCGTGCTGACGCGCACCACTTGCTCGGCCTTGCCCTCGCCGGCTTTGGTTGCACCGAGCTTGGCCGCCAGCCGCTCGCGCAGGTCCTGCATCGGATCGATCGCCACCGGCCCACGGCCCGGCTTCTTGATGTTTGGCAAGGGCTGATCGGCACTGGCCTCGGTAGTCACTGCGGCCGTCGGCGGCTCGGCTGCAGGCAGCGCCGGTGACAAGGACAGGGCGGTGGCAAGAGCCAGCAGGTAGCGGCGAAGGGTCGGCATGGTGGGCATCGTGGACCGGCGGCAAGTGGCCCGGTTCGCCTCCTGTTTCGGCACCACGGGCCTAGACTTGAGGGTCGCAGCCGCGTCGTGCCCCGCATCGCCGGCGATGCTCCGCACGGGGCGGCGATGCCGTATGGGGGTTCTGATGAAGCAGGCCGACCTGAATCGACGCCGCGTGTTGCGCTGGGCCACAGGAACGGCGGCGGCACTGGCAATGCCGGCGCTGGCCTCGCCGCGACGCGCCATCGCGCGCATGACCGATGGTCCGTTCTATCCGCCGCGCTCCTGGCGCGAGCGCTGGAGCGACTGGGATGCCGATCTCACGCGCGTGCAGCAACTGGCAGCCGGCCGCCTGGCGCAAGGCGAACACCTGGGGCTTGAAGGCCGCGTGTTCGACACCACCGAGCGGGTGATCGACGGCGCCGCGATCGAGATCTGGCAGTGCGACGCGCTCGGACACTACCGCCATCCGAGCACCGAACCGACGGTCGACGCGGTCGACGACGCGTTCCAGGGGTTCGGCGCCACACGCAGCGAGGCCCAAGGGCAGTTTCGGTTTCGCACCATCAAGCCGGTGCCGTATCCGGGCCGCACGCCGCACATCCACGTCAAGCTGCGGCATCCCAGCTTCGGTCAAGTCACGTCGCAGCTGTTCGTCGCCGGGGATCCGGGCAATGCGCGCGACTACCTGTGGCGCTCGCTGTCGGCCGACGATCGGCCAGGCTTGGAGATGCGCTTGCAACCCGCTGACGCCGACAGCGGCCTGCGCTGGCTGGTGCGCCACGACCTCGTCGTGCCAGCATGAGCGTCGCTGAAGAGAAAAAAGTGAAGCAAGCCGATAGGCCGGATTCTGTGCAGCCGTGTCTCCTTGCGAAGCCACGGCCGTGACCGCCATTCGTCTGGGCCGGATGATCGCTCACCCGGCTCGATGCCACCTACCCGCCGGCTCCGCGGGCCACCTCATCGCCGGCCTATTTGGTGTTGCTGCGCGCAAAGATTGCCGCGTTTCACTCCCCTTTGGTGCTCGTGGCTTGGGCTTGCGCCTTCGCCGCGGCCTCAAAGGGTCTCGTCTCTGTGGCTCTGATTCGCACCTTGCGGTGGAGAGGCGTTACCTCCTGCGCTGCCCTGTGCAGTCCGGACCTTCCTCCAGTGCGGCCTTTCGGCACCATGCACCAGCGGCGGTCTGGCTTGCTTCACCGTGCGATTATCTCGTGCGCAACGTCCAAAGGAGACCCCACCCATGAAAGCCGCCGACATCCTGGCCACCATCGGCAACACGCCGCACATCCGCATCAACAAGCTGTTCGGACCGAACCGCGAGGTGTGGATCAAGTCCGAGCGCGCCAACCCTGGCGGCTCGATCAAGGACCGCATCGCGTTGTCGATGATCGAGGACGCGGAGCGCAGCGGCGCGTTGAAGCCCGGCGGCACGATCATCGAGCCGACCTCGGGCAACACCGGCATCGGGTTGGCGATGGTGGCCGCGGTCAAGAGCTATCCGCTGATCCTCGTGATGCCCGACAGCATGAGCGTCGAGCGGCGGCGCCTGATGCTGGCCTACGGCGCCAAGTTCGAGCTGACGCCGCGCGAGAAAGGGATGAAGGGTTGCATCGCGCGCGCGATGGAGTTGCTGGAAAGCACGCCGAACGCCTGGATGCCGCAGCAGTTCGAGAACCCGGCCAACATCGACGTGCACGTGCGCACCACGGCCGCCGAGATCGCGGCAGATTTTCCCGAGGGCCTGGATGCGTTGATCACGGGCGTCGGCACCGGTGGCCACATCACCGGATGCGCGATGGTGTTGAAGAAGAAGTGGCCGAAGTTGAAGGTGTTCGCGGTCGAGCCGTCGGCTTCGCCGGTGATCAGCGGCGGCCAGCCTAGCCCGCACCCGATCCAGGGCATCGGCGCCGGCTTCATCCCGACCAACCTGCACACGCAGTTGCTCGACGGCGTGATCCTCGTCGAGGCCGAGGCCGCTCGCGAGATGGCGCGCCGCGCGGCACGCGAAGAGGGCATGCTGGTGGGCATCTCCAGCGGCGCCGCGCTGGCAGCCATCGCACAAAAGCTGCCCGAACTGCCGGCCAACGCGCGCGTGCTCGGATTCAACTACGACACCGGCGAGCGGTATCTGTCGATCGAAGGATTCCTGCCGGCTTGAACCGACGGCCCCTGGGCCGCGACGCGTCAGGCTTTGGTGGGCTTGGCCTGGCGCCTGTCGCGTACGGACACCTGACTCGTGCCTTCGTGGCTCAACTCGAACAGCTGGGTCGCAGCGAGCAGTTTGGTCAGCGTGGCATAGCCGTAGTTGCGCGGATCGAACGAGGCCTGATTGCCGATCTGCTGGCCCACGGCGCCCACGCGGGCCCAACCATCGTCGTCTTGTGCGGCCGCCACCGCGTTGCGCAGCAGCGTGACGAGCTTGGCGTCGCGCTTGAGTTGCGCCGGTGACACGCGCAGCGGCGCGCTGCTCGATGGCGCTTCCCGATCGTCCGCGCCGTTGGCGGTGAGGTCGATGTCGGGCGCCGCCGCGAGCTTGTCGAGGAATAGAAAACGCGAACACGCGTTGACGAACGGCTCGGGTGTCTTGCGCGCGCCGAAGCCGTAGACCGCGGCGCCTTTCTCGCGCAGGTGCATCACCAGCGGCGTGAAGTCGGCATCGGACGACACGATGCCGAAGGCGTCGGGGCGGTCGGTGTAGAGCAACGCCATCGCGTCGATCACCATCGCCATGTCGCTGGCATTCTTGCCTTTGCTGTAGTCGTACTGCTGCATTGGCCGGATCGCATGCTCGTGCAGCTGATCCTCCCAGCCCTTGAGCTCCTGCTTCTTCCAGTTGCCGTAGGCGCGCCGGATGCTGGTCTCGCCGAAGGTCGACAGCTCGTTGAGGATCAGGTCGATCTTCGAGGCCGGCGCGTTGTCGGCGTCGATCAGCAGCGCGACGCGGGGTTTGTGTTCCATTGAGCGGGCTCCTTAGTCCGGTGCCGGGCCGCCCCAAGCCGGGCTGCGCCGGTGCGCAGCGACAAGCGTGGGGGCCATCATGTCATCAGTCCATCCGCCAACTCAGCGTCTCGCCACCGCGCAACGGCTTGAGTTGCGCGTCGCCGAACGGCACGGTCTCGGGCAGGGTCCAGGGCTCACGGCGCAACGTGATGCGCTCTTGATTGCGCGGCAAGCCGTAGAAGTCTGGGCCATGGTGGCTGGCGAAGGCCTCGAGCCGATCGAGCGCACCGACCGCGTCGAACGCTTCGGCATAGAGCTCCAGCGCGGCGGGCGCCGTGTAGCAGCCGGCGCCGCAGACCGACGATTCCTTCAGCGCTGCCGCGTGAGGCGCGCTGTCGGTGCCGAGAAAGTACCTGGCGCTGCCCGACGTGGCCGCTCGCACGAGGGCAAGGCGGTGCATCTCGCGCTTGAGCACCGGCAGGCAGTAGTAGTGCGGTCGTAAGCCGCCGATGAAAATGGCGTTGCGGTTGTAGAGCAAGTGATGCGCGGTGATCGTGGCCGCGGTGTGCGCATCACTGGCGGCCACGTACTGCGCCGCCTCTTTCGTCGTGATGTGCTCGAACACGACCTTCAGCGCCGGAAAGTCGCGGCGCAGCGGCTGCATCACCCGCTCGACGAACACCGCCTCGCGATCGAACACGTCAACTGCGGGATCGGTGACCTCGCCATGCACCAGCAGCAGCACGCCCTCGCGCTGCATCGCGTCCAGCGTGGCGTGCGTCTTGCCGATGTCGCTGACACCGGAGTCACTATTCGTCGTCGCACCGGCCGGGTAGAGCTTGAAGGCGACGATGCCGGCCGCTTTCGCGCGGCGCACTTCGTCGGGCGGCGTCAGATCGGTCAGGTACAGCGTCATCAACGGCGAGAATCGGCTGCCCGCAGGCAACGCGGCCACGATGCGCTCGCGATACGCCATGGCCTGCGCAGTGGTCACCACCGGTGGCTTCAGGTTCGGCATCACGATGGCGCGCGCGAACTGGCGCACGGTGGCTGGCAGCACGGCGGCCATCGCCGCGCCGTCACGCAGGTGCAGATGCCAATCGTCCGGGCGCGTGATCGTGAGCGACTGCATCGGCATGGCCGATTCTCGCATCGCCTCGCCGGCGCGCCGCGGCCGGCTGCGGCGCGATCACGCCACGCCGGCGACCTCGGGTTCCTCGGCCTGCTGCAGCCGCCACATCTGCGCATAGCGTCCGTCGCGCGCCAGCAGCTCGCCGTGGTTGCCGACCTCGACCACGCGGCCGGCGTCGAGCACCACGATCGCGTGCGCATCGGCTACCGTGGACAACCGATGCGCGATGACGAGCGCTGTCTTGCCCTGCGCCGCGCTCTTCAGCTCGGCCTGGATCGCGCGCTCGTTGGCCGAGTCGAGCGCCGAGGTTGCCTCGTCGAAAATCAGGATCGGCGGGTCCTTCAGCAGTGTGCGGGCGATCGCTACGCGCTGCTTCTCGCCGCCACTCAGCTTCAAGCCACGCTCGCCGACCAGCGTGCCGTAACCGCTGGGCGTGCTGGCAATGAAGGTGTGGATGTGCGCCGCCGCGGCGGCGGCCTGCACCTCGCGCTCGCCGGCGCCCGGACGCCCGTAGGCGATGTTGTAGCCCACGGTGTCGTTGAACAGCACGGTGTCCTGCGGCACGATGCCGATCGAGCGGCGCAGGCTGTCTTGCGTGACAGCACGGATGTCCTGGCCGTCGACGGTGATGCGGCCGCCGCCGACGTCGTAGAAGCGGTACAGCAGCCGCCCCAGCGTGCTCTTGCCGGCGCCCGAGGCGCCGACCACCGCGACCGTCTTGCCGGCCGGGATCTCGAAGCTCACGTCGTGCAGGATCGGCCGCGAGGCCTCGTACGCAAACGACACGTGCTCGAAGCGCACCACGCCTTGGCTCACCTGCAGTGGCAACGCACCCGGTGCGTCGGCCACCTCACGCTCGCGCTCAAGCAGCACGAACATGCGGTCGAGGTCTGTCAGGCTCTGCTTGACCTCACGGTACAGCACGCCGAGAAAATTGAGCGGGATGTACAGCTGGATCAGAAACGCGTTGACCATCACCAGGTCACCCAGCGTCAGGTGACCGCTGACCACGCCCTGCGTGGCGCGCCACAGCATCGCCACCAGGCTCGACGCGATGATCAGCTGCTGCCCGGTGTTGAGCATCGACAGCGTGGCCTGCGACTTCACCTGCGCCTGGCGACACGACTCCAGGCCCTGCTCATAGCGCTTGGCTTCGAAGGCCTCGTTGTTGAAGTACTTGACGGTCTCGTAGTTCAGCAGCGCGTCGATCGCGCGCGAGTGCGCCTTCGAGTCGAGCTCGTTCATCGTGCGGCGGAACTGCGTGCGCCACTCGGTGATCCAGACGCTGAAGCTGACGTAGATGACCAATGCCACCGCGGTAATCCACACATAGCCGACATCGAAGCGCCAGCCCAGCACGCCGAGCACCAGGGCCACCTCCACCACCGTGGGCGCGATCGTGTACAGCGAGTACGACAACAGCGACTGCAGCGCGCGCGTGCCGCGCTCAATGTCGCGCGACAGGCCGCCCGTCTGCCGCTCGAGGTGAAAGCGCAGGCTCAACGCATGCAAGTGGCCGAACACCTCGAGCGCGATCTGCTTGGACGCGCCGAACGACGCCTTGGCGAAGATCAGCTCGCGCAGCTCTGTGAACACCGAGGTCGACAGCCGCAACGCGGCATAGGCGATCAGCAGCCCGATCGGCACCACCAGGATCGCGCGCGGGTCACCCGCCTTCAGGTCCAGCGCGTCGACCAGGTGCTTGAGCAGCACCGGCACGCTGACGTTGGCCACCTTGGCCGCCAGCAGAAACCCCAGCGCCGCAGCGACGCGCCAGCGGTAGTGCCACAGATACGGCCCGATGCGCCTGAGCACGCTCCAGTCCGATCGCGCGCCGGCAGCGGGCTGTGCGACCGGCAAGGGATTCGAAGAGCGGCGCATCGGACGTGAAAGAATGGCTGAACGACGAAACGGGGCCGTATGAGCAGGTGGAGACGATGAGCAAGACCTCAAGCCCGGCCCGGCGGCTTGCTGCGCCGCCCAGTTTGCCCGACGGCATGGAACTCGTGCTGCGCGTGATCCCGATGCCCGCCGACTCCAATGCCAATGGCGACATCTTCGGCGGCTGGATCATGGCCCAGGTCGACGTCGCGGGGGCGGTGCTGCCGGCACGCATCGCGCGCGGCCGCATCGCCACGGTGGCGGTCAACCAGTTCGTCTTCAAGCAGCCGGTATCGGTGGGTGACCTGCTGTCGTTCTATGCACGGGTGCTGCGCGTGGGCACGACCTCGGTCACCGTGCACGTGGAGGTCTATGCCGAGCGCAACCCGGCGGCGCCGCATATCGTGAAGGTCACCGACGCCAACTTGACCTACGTAGCCATCGACGGCGCCGGCAAGCCGCGCGAGATTCCCAAGGAGGGCTGACCGGGCCGGTTCAAGCCTCCGCGCGCTCGGATGGCAATTGGGCTATGATTGGACCATGGTTCCAATCCAAATCAGCCCCGATTCCGCTCCAGTGGTCAACCGCCGCCTGCATGAGCGGTTGCTGACCCTGCTGGCGCGTGCCTCGGCCATGGGGGTGTTGGCGGGCGCCGCCATCACCCAGCTCGATGCACAGGCGGTGCAACGGGTGCTGTCGGCGCTGCACAAGCAGGGCCTGATCGGCGCCGCGCCCGTGGCGCTGGCGCCGTTGCTGAAGCAGGGCCCGGCCCGGCTCGACGCCGCCACCGCCGAGCGCATGGCCGACAGCCTGGAGCGCCTGGTCGGCGTGCTCGAAGACTCGCCCGCCCCGGCCACCGAGTGGGCGCCGATGCGCGCGGTATTCGGCGATGAAGCGCTGGGCGCGCTGTTGGGCGTTGCGCCGGCGTCGTTGCGCCGCTATGCGGCGGCCGAGCGCGCCACGCCGCAGGCCACCGCCGAGCGGCTGCACTGGCTGGCGATCGTGGTGTCCGACCTCGCAGGCTCGTACAACGACTTCGGCATGCGCCGCTGGTTCGAGCGGCCGCGCACGCAGTTGGGCGGCAAGAGCCCGCGCGCGTTGCTGGGTGGCCAGTGGACGCCCGACGGCAAACCGGCGCAACAGATCCGCGCGCTGGCGGCCGTGCTCAGCGGCGCGCAGCCGCTGGC
>JBIODO010000067.1:0-13524 GCA_044445225.1 Burkholderiales bacterium | reverse complement strand
CCGGTGATGGTGGTCGACGAGATCGACAAGGCCAGCGCCGAGCACGCCTACGACCCGCTGGGTGCGCTGTACAGCCTGCTCGAGATCGACACCGCCAGCACCTTCACCGACGAGTTTGCCGAAGTGGCGATCGACGCCAGCCAGGTGATCTGGATCGCCACCGCGAACGACGAGCGCGCGATTCCCGAGCCGATCCTCAACCGCATGAACGTCTACCAGGTCGAGGCACCCGACCCCGAGGCGGCGCGCGGCATCGCATTGCGGCTGTACGAGCGCATCCGCAACGGCCACGACTGGGGCGAACGTTTCGAGCTGAGGCCGTGCGACGCCGTGCTCGATCAGCTGGCGCTGCTGGCGCCGCGCGAGATGCGCCGCGCCTGGATGACCGCGTTCGGCAACGCGCGCCTGGACGATCGCGGCAGCATCGAGCTGCGCGATCTACCCGCGCCGTCGAACCGGCGCGGCCCGATCGGCTTCGTGCAGTAGACGTTCACACGCAGCCAGCGCGCCAGGCCTGTGCCGCCGCGCTGTGGCGCGACCGTATCATCGAGCGGTGTCCACCACGCTCGAAGGCCGACTCGTCGTCGCGATCTCCTCGCGCGCACTGTTCGACTTCGAAGAGGAAAACCGCGTCTTCGAGGCCAACGACGACCGTGCCTACATGCAGCTGCAGTTGCAACGGCTGGAGCAGCCGGCGAGAGCGGGCGTGGCGTTCTCGCTGGTCAACAAGCTGCTGGCGTTCAACAGCAAAGCACAAGGCCCTCCTGGCCCTGCGGGCCGTGCCCCCGAGGGGGAGCAAACGCCTTCGGAGCGGCCGGGCGGCGTTCAGCGCGTCGAGGTGGTGATCCTGTCGCGCAACGACCCGGTGTCGGGCATGCGCGTGTTCCGCTCGGCGCAGCACTACGGGCTGCCGATCCAGCGCGGCGTGTTCACGCGCGGCCAGAGCCCATGGCGATATCTGAAGCCGCTGGCAGCGCACCTGTTCCTGTCGGCCAACGAGGCCGACGTGCGCTCGGCGCTCGATGCCGGCGTGCCGGCGGCGCGCGTGGTGCCGCACAGCGCGCGCGCATCCGACATGCACCCGAGCGAGGTGCGCATCGCCTTCGACGGCGACGCGGTGCTGTTTTCCGACGAGGCCGAGCGCGTGTACCAGCGCGACGGGCTGGTGGCCTTCCAGGACCACGAGCGCATCCATTCGTCGACGCCGTTGGCGCCCGGACCGTTCAAGCCGCTGCTCGAGGCGCTGCATCGCCTGCAGCGCGAGCCGGCGCACGACATGCGCGTCCGCACCGCGCTGGTGACCGCACGCAGCGCGCCGGCGCACGAGCGCGCCATCCGCACGCTGATGGACTGGAACATCGAGGTCGACGAGGCGATGTTCCTCGGCGGCCTGTCCAAGGGCGAGTTTCTGCGCGAATTCGAGCCCGACTTCTTCTTCGATGACCAGACGCGCCACGTCGAATCGGCCTCCGCCCACGTGCCGGCCGGGCATGTGGCGGCGGGTGTGATCAACCCATGACGCCGTCGGAGCGCGGGCGGCCCGCTGGCGCAGTGACCGAAACCAGCGCGGCGGCGGGCTCTGGCGTGTAGCGGCGCAGCGCTTCGAGATCGAGCACGCGCACGCCACCGTATTCGACGCGGATCACGCGCGCGTCCTGCAGCGCCTGCAGAGCCTGGTTCACACGCTGGCGCGACAGGCCCACCAGATACCCCAACTCCTGCTGCGTGATGCGCAGCAGGTCGCCCACCCCCGGATACAGCACCGGGTGGAACAGCGCCGCCAGGCTGCGCGCGACGCGCACGTCGGGGTCGCTCATGCGGTCGATCTCGCGCGCCGCGATGAACTGGCCCAGGCGCTCGTTGAGCTGTCGCATCACGAAGCGGTTGAAGCCGATCGAACGGTCGAGCAGCCAGTCGAAGGTGGGCACCGTGATGCCGGCCACCAGGCTTTTGCGCAGCGCCTGGATGTTGTAGCGGTAGGGCTCGTGCTTCAGGCAGGTGCCCTCGCCGAACCAGCCTCCCGGCGGCAAGCCGGTGAAGGTGATCGGCATGCCCAGTGCGCTGTCGTTGCTCATCTTCAGCAGGCCATCGATGAGACCGAACCAGAACGTCACCGGTCGCCCGACACGACACAGGTATTCGCCGCTCTCGGCGCGCAGCACCCGCATGTTGGCGGCGGCCACCGCGGCCTCTGCAGGCGTGAGCGCGGTCATCCAGGGCACCCCTGCCAGCTCATCGGCCGTGGGTGACCGCGAGCGGGCAAGCAGCGCCGAGGCGGATGACGACAGGACCTGTCTCATTGGTGGAAACACCGATGGGGGCGGACCCTGAGATTGTCGTCAGACAGACAACCTGGCGTCAAACTTTTCCCTAGCATCGCGGTCCGAACCGCCCGAGGCTTTCAGGGGAGCGCCCGCCCGTGCAGACCACTTTTCCGCGACTGATGTGGACCCACGCGCAGCAGCGGCCCAACGCACCGGCGCTGCGCGAAAAGAGCTATGGCATCTGGCAGACGATCACCTGGTCGCAGCTCGGCACGTTGGTTCGCCAACTGGCCTGCGGCCTGGCCGAAGCCGGCTTGAAGCGCGGCGAACATGTGGTGGTGATCGGCGAGAACCGACCGCGGCTGTATGCATCGATGCTGGCCGCGCAATCTCTGGGCGCGATTCCGGTGCCGCTGTACCAGGACGCGGCGGCCGGCGAGTTCGCCTTTCCGATCAACAACGCCGAGGTGCGCTTCGGCATCGTCGAAGACCAGGAGCAGGTCGACAAGCTGCTCGAACTGCGCGCGCAGTGCCCGCAACTGGTGCGCATCTGGTACGACGACCCGCGCGGCCTGCGCCACTACGACGAGCCGGGCCTCGCATCGCTGGACAGCCTGGTCGACGCCGGACGCGCCTACGACGCCTCGCACGCCGGCTTCTACGACGCCGAGCTCGCGAAGGCGAGCCCTCACGACGTGGCGGCGATGTTCTTCACCTCGGGCACCACCGGCAACGCCAAGGGCGTGGTGCACACGCACTTCACGCTGCTCGACCGCGCCGCCGCCGGCAAGGCGTTCGACAAACTCACCGAGAACGAAGAGGTGCTCGCCTACATGCCGCCGGCATGGATCGGCCAGAACATTTTCAGCTACGCGCAGTGGCTCGCGTGCGGCTACATCGTCAACTGCCCGGAGTCGGCCGCCACGGTGATGATCGACCTGAAGGAGATCGGGCCGACCTACTACTTCGCGCCGCCGCGCATCTTCGAAGGCTTGCTCACCAGCGTGACGATCCGCATGGAAGACGCGTCGCGTCTGAAGAAGTGGCTGTACAAGGCCTGCATGTCGGTGGCGCGCCGCGTCGGCCCTGCGCTGATGGACGGCAAGCCAGTCTCCACGATCGACCGCATCAAGTACACGCTCGGCGACTGGCTCATCTTCGGCCCGCTGCGCAATACGCTCGGCTTCTCACGCGTGCGCGTGGCCTACACCGCTGGCGAGGCGATCGGCCCCGACCTTTTTACTTTCTACCGCTCGATCGGCATCAACCTGAAGCAGCTCTACGGATCGACAGAGACCGCGGTATTCGTGTGCCTGCAGCCCGACCACGAGGTCAAGGCCGACACCGTGGGCGTGCCGATCGACGGCGTCGAGATCAAGGTGACCGACTCCGGCGAGATCCTGGTGCGCTCGCCGGGCTTGCTGAAGCAGTACTACAAGAACCCCGCTGCCACCGCCGAGGTGCTGACGGGCGACGGCTGGTACCACACAGGCGACGCCGGCTTCATCGACGCCGGGGGGCACCTGAAGATCATCGACCGCGCCAAGGACGTGGGCCGCATCATGGGCGGGCCCAACGACGGCGCCTTGTTCGCTCCGAAGTACGTCGAGAACAAGCTGAAGTTCTTCCCGTACATCAAGGAGGCGGTGACCTTCGGCGACAAGCGCGAGCGCGTGTGCGCCTTCATCAACATCGACTTCGACGCGGTGGGCAACTGGGCCGAGAAGCGCAACCTGCCCTACGCCGGCTACACCGACCTGGCGAGCAAGCCCGAGGTGTTCGACCTCGTGCGCGAGTGTGTCGAACAGGTCAACGCCGACCTCGCGGCCGACGACAGGCTCGCCGGCAGCCAGGTGAGCCGCTTTCTGATCCTGCACAAGGAGCTCGACGCCGACGACGGCGAGCTGACGCGCACGCGCAAGGTGCGCCGCGGCCACATCGCCGAGAAGTACCAGGTGTTGGTCGACGCGCTGTACGGCGGCAAGAGCGAGCAGTTCATCGATACCGCCGTGAAGTTCGAAGACGGCCGCACCGGCAGCGTATCGGCCACGTTGAAGATCATCGACGTCAAGCTGTACCCCGCGCTGAAGCGGGCCGCATGAAACTAGACCCCCGCGCTCACTTCGTTCGCTGCCCCCCGAGGGGGCGCAATCCGGCTTGGGGCGGCCCGGCGCCGGATTGATATGCAGCAACGCAACGTCGGCGACGTCGTGCTCGACGTCAAGAACATCAGCCTGAGCTTTGGTGGCGTCAAGGCGCTCACCGACATCAGCTTCGACGTGCGCGAGCACGAGGTGCGCGCCATCATCGGCCCCAACGGCGCGGGCAAGAGCTCGCTGCTCAACTGCATCAACGGCGTCTACCAGCCGCAGCACGGCACCATCACCTTCCGCGGCCAGACCTTTCAGCACATGAACTCGCGCCAGGTGGCCGAAATGGGCGTGGCGCGTACCTTCCAGAGCCTGGCGCTGTTCAAGGGCATGAACGTGGTCGACAACCTGATGTCGGGCCGCAACCTGAAGATGAAGACCAACCTGTTCCAACAAGCGCTTCGCCTGGGCGCTGCGCAGCGCGAGGAGATGGCGCACCGCGAATTCGTCGAGCACATCATCGACTTCCTGGAGATCCAGCCCTATCGCAAGACGCCGGTGGGCCGCCTGCCGTACGGATTGCAGAAACGCGTCGACCTGGGCCGCGCGCTGGCGATGGAGCCGCAGGTGCTGCTGCTCGACGAGCCGATGGCCGGCATGAACGTCGAGGAGAAGCAGGACATGTGCCGCTTCGTGCTCGACGTCAACGACGAGTTCGGCACCACCATCGTGCTGATCGAGCACGACATGGGAGTGGTGATGGACATCTCCGATCGCGTGGTGGTGCTCGACTATGGCAAGAAGATCGGCGACGGCACGCCCGACGCGGTGCGCACCAACCCCGAGGTGATCAGCGCCTACCTCGGCACGGTGCATTGAGGCGGACGGCAGCGCGATGGGCTACTTTCTCGAAACGCTGATCAGCGGCCTGACGACCGGCATGCTGTATTCGCTGGTCGCGCTCGGCCTGGTGCTCATCTTCAAGGCCTCGGGCGTGTTCAATTTCGCGCAGGGCTCGATGGTGCTGTTCGCGGCGCTCGCGATGGCGCGCTTCTCCGAGTGGTTTCCCAAGCTGCTGCATTTGGACAGCAAGGTCCTCGGCGACCTGCTGGCCTTCGCTGCCGCGCTGCTGCTCATGATCGCGGTGGCGTGGCTGGTCGAGCGGCTGGTGCTCGGCAAGCTGGTCAACCAGGAGGGCGTGACCTTGCTGATGGCCACGCTGGGCATCAGCTACTTCATGGACGGCTTCGGCCAGACGCTGTTCGGCAGTGACATCTACAAGATCGACATCGGCTTGCCGAAGGACCCGCTCTTCCTGTTCGAATCGGTGTTCCAGGGCGGCGTGCTGGTCAGCAAGGAAGACCTGTATGCGGCCGTCATCGCGGCGGCGCTGGTGATCGTGCTGTCGATGTTCTTCCAGCTCACGCCCACGGGCCGCGCGTTGCGCGCGGTGGCCGATGATCATCAGGCGGCGCAGTCGATCGGCATTCCGCTGTCGCGCGTGTGGGTCATCGTCTGGAGCGTCGCCGGGTTCGTCGCGCTGGTGGCCGGCATGATCTGGGGCAGCAAGCTCGGCGTGCAATTCTCGCTCGCGGTATTGGCGCTGAAGGCGCTGCCCGTGGTGATCCTGGGCGGCTTGACCTCGGTGCCTGGTGCCATCGTCGGCGGCCTGATCGTCGGCACCGGCGAGAAGCTGTCCGAAGTGTTCATCGGCCCGATGGTCGGCGGCGGTATCGAGATCTGGTTCGGCTACGTCGTCGTGTTGCTGGTGCTCCTCGTGCGGCCGCAAGGGCTGTTTGGCGAAAAAATCATTGACCGGGTATGAAGTACACGATCAATGATTTTTCGGTGAACGTTAACTTGCGAAGCAAGTTAAGCGCAGCGGGCCGAAACCAAGAGATCATCGTGGAAGGCTAAGAGTGCTCTACCGCGAAAACGGCCAGTTCAAGACCACCTACGCGTCGGACCAGCAGATCTTTCCGATCCTGCAAGACCGCCTGGTGATCCTCGCGTTGGTCGCACTGTCGTTCGTCGCGGTGCCGTTCGTCGCCAGCGAATACATGTTCCGCGCGATCCTGATCCCGTTCCTGATCCTGTCGCTGGCGGCGCTCGGGTTGAACATCTTGGTCGGCTACTGCGGCCAGATCTCACTGGGCACCGGCGGCTTCATGGCCGTGGGCGCCTATGCCGCCTACAACTTCATCGCACGCATCGACGGCATGCCACTGGTCGTAGCGATCCTGCTCGGCGGTGCGTGCGCCACGATCGTCGGCGTCTTGTTCGGGATACCGAGCCTGCGCATCAAGGGGCTCTACCTGGCCGTGGCCACCTTGGCCGCGCAGTTTTTCTGCGACTGGGCCTTCCTGCGCGTCAAGTGGCTCACCAACTACTCGTCATCGGGCTCGGTCACGGTTGGCGAGCTCAACCTCTTCGGCTGGGTGATCGACACGCCGGCCGAGAAGTACTTGTTCTGCCTCGGCTTCGTCGCAGTGTTCGCGCTGCTGGCCAAGAACCTGGTGCGCAGCCACATCGGCCGCGAGTGGATGGCGATGCGCGACATGGATGTGGCCGCCGCGGTGATCGGCATTCGGCCCGTGTACGCCAAGCTCACCGCGTTCGCGGTCAGCTCGTTCTTCGTGGGCGTGGCCGGCGCGCTGTGGGGTTTCGTCTACCTCGGCTCGTGGGAGCCGGCGGCGTTCAACATCGACCGCTCGTTCCAGCTGCTGTTCATGATCATCATCGGCGGGCTGGGCTCGATCATGGGCAGCTTCCTCGGCGCCGCGTTCATCGTCGTGCTGCCGATCTTCCTCGACTCCCTGCCCTACCTGTTCGGGATTCCGGTCGACACCGCGCTGGCCGCGCACCTGACGTTCATGATCTTCGGCGTCCTGATCGTGTTCTTCCTGGTCGTCGAGCCGCATGGTCTGGCGCGGCTGTGGTCGATCGGCAAGGAGAAGCTCCGGCTGTGGCCGTTCCCGCACTGACATTCAGCGACCCGTCTTTCGAGTGCACCCCGCGGGTGCCGAGTTGTTCTGTGAAGCAGACTTAACCTGGAGGCAGACATGAAGTTGAGATCCCTCGCCCTCATCGCGGCCCTGCTGGCCGCCGGCACGAGCACCGTGCTCACCAGCACTCCCGCGTTCGCGCAGGAGAAGGAGCAGTTCTTCCCGGTGCTGGTGTATCGCACCGGCGCCTACGCGCCCAACGGCGTGCCGTTCGCCAACGGCTACGTCGACTACCTGAAGCTGGTCAATGCACGCGGCGGCATGAACGGCGTGAAGGTCATCTACGAGGAGTGCGAGACCGGCTACGCCACCGACAAGGGCGTCGAGTGCTATGAGCGCCTGAAGGGCAAGCACGGCGGTGCGACCGTGTTCCAGCCGCTGTCCACCGGCATCACGTTCGCGCTCACCGAGAAGGCGCCAGGCGACAAGATCCCGCTGATCACGTCGGGCTACGGGCGTGCCGACTCGGTCGATGGCATGGTCTTCAAGTGGAACTTCCCGCTGCTCGGTACCTACTGGACCGGCGCCGACATCCTGGTGCAGCACGTCGGCAAGAAGGAAGGTGGGCTTGACAAGCTCAAGGGCAAGAAGATCGCGCTGGTCTTCCACGACAGCCCGTACGGCAAGGAGCCGATCCCCATGCTGCAGGAGCTGTCCAAGCTCTACGGCTACGAGCTGCAACTGCTGCCGGTGACTGCACCCGGCGTCGAGCAGAAGGCCACCTGGCTGCAGATCCGCCAGAGCCGTCCCGACTACGTGTTCCTGTGGGGCTGGGGCGTGATGAACTCGGCCGCGCTGAAGGAGGCGGTGGCCACCGGCTATCCGCGTGAAAAGATGTACGGTGTCTGGTGGTCGGGCGCCGAGCCCGACGTGAAGGACGTCGGCGCAGCGGCCAAGGGCTACAACGCGCTGGCGATGCAGCACGGCGCCGAGCCCGGCTCGAAGGTCGTGAAGGACGTGCTCGCGATGGTGCACGACAAGGGGCAAGGCACCGGGCCGCGAGAAGAGGTGGGACAAGTGCTCTACATGCGCGGCCTGATCGCCGCGATGATGGCCGTCGAGAGCGTCAAGCGCGCGCAGGAACGCTTCGGCAAGGGTAAGGTGATGTCCGGCGAGCAGGTGCGCTGGGGCATCGAGAACCTCGCACTCGATCAGAAGAAGCTCGACGCGCTCGGCTTTGCCGGCGTGATGCGACCGGTGAGCACGTCGTGCGCCGACCACATGGGCGCGAGCTGGGCGCGCGTGCACACATGGGACGGTTCGAAGTGGGAGTTTTCTTCCGACTGGTACCAGGCCGACGACAGCGTCATTCGCCCGCTCGTCAAGACCTCGGCCGACAAGTACGCCACCGAGAAGAAGCTGCCGCGCCGCACGTTCGAGGACTGCCAGTCCGACTCGATGAAGGGCTGATCCCGGCGCATCCGCTGTCAACGGCCCGCGCGCGGCGCGGGCCGTCCGTCACTCAACCATGGCCACCGACATCCTGCTCAACGTCAACGGCATCGAGGTCATCTACAACCACGTGATCCTCGTGCTGAAGGGCGTGTCGTTGCAGGTGCCCGAAGGCCGCATCGTCGCGCTGCTCGGCGGCAACGGCGCCGGCAAGACCACCACGCTGCGCGCGGTGAGCAACCTGCTGGCCGGCGAGCGCGGCGAGGTGACCAAGGGGTCGATCGAGTTGCGCGGCGAGCGCATCGAGAAACTGTCGACATCGCAAATGGTCGACCGCGGCGTGGTGCAGGTGATGGAGGGCCGCCACTGCTTCGCTCACCTGACGATCGAGGAAAACCTGCTTACCGGCGCCTACACGCGCGGCGATGGCAGGGCCGCGGTCGCGCAGACGCTCGACAAGGTCTACGCGTACTTTCCGCGTCTGAAAACCAGGCGCACCGCGCAGGCGGCCTACACCTCGGGCGGCGAGCAGCAGATGTGCGCGATCGGCCGCGCGCTGATGGCCAACCCCAAGATGGTGCTGCTCGACGAGCCGTCGATGGGCCTGGCGCCGCAGATCGTGCAGGAGGTGTTCGAGATCGTGCGCGACCTGAACACCAAGGAACGCGTGACCTTTCTGCTGGCCGAGCAGAACACCAACATGGCACTGCGTTATGCCGACTACGGCTACATCCTCGAAAACGGCCGCGTCGTGATGGACGGCAAGGCCGCCGAACTGCGCGAGAACGAAGACGTCAAGGAGTTCTACCTCGGCGTCGGCGGCGGCGATCGCAAGAACTTCCGCGACGTCAAGAGCTACAAGCGCAGGAAGCGTTGGCTCGCATGACGAGGCGGGCAGGCTGAGACGCGCAATTTTTGCTGACACCATGGCCGACGACTGGGGCCTCGCGCCCCCACCCTTCAATCCCGAGCAGGCGCTGCAGCAACTGCAGCGCGCGATGCGCGACTGCAAGCTGAGCGGCCGCGGCAACGGTTTCGAGTGGCGCGGCAAGGCGGTGATCGAGTTCGAGATCCAGGGTGGCGCGGTAGCAGCGCGCCTGGTGCGCCGGTTGGCGGCCACGCCGGAGTGGGACTCGATCCAGGTGAAGAATGCAGCGGACCAGCGCAAGCTGATCGATGAAGTCAAGAAGCGGCTCGCCCGCTGGCTCGAGGAAGATTGATGTCACACCCCCAAGCCGCCACCCGTGGCCCGACCGACAGCCACTACGACGCGCTCGAAGCGCGCGATCCGGCGCAGCGCGAGCGCGACATGCTGGCCGCATTGCCGGCGCTGGTGCGCCGCGCACAGACCACGCCCGCCGGTGCAGAACGTCTGGGTCGAGTGGACGCCGAAGCGATCACGTCGCGGCAGGCGTTTGCGCGTCTGCCGGTGATGCGCAAAACCGAGCTGTTCGAGCGCCAGAAGGCGAGCCGCGCGGCCACCCCGTGGGATCCGCTGGGCGGCTGCTCGGCCATCGGCTGGCGCGGCATGGTGGCCGCGCAGGGCGCGCGCCGCGTGTTCCAGTCGCCCGGCCCCATCTACGAGCCCGAGGGCCCGGGGGCTGACCCGTTCCGAGTGGCGCGCGCGATCTGGGCCGCGGGCTTCCGCGCCGGCGACCTGGTGCACTGCAGCTTCAGCTACCACCTGACGCCGGCCGGCGCGATGATGGAATCCGGTGCGCATGCGATCGGCTGCACCACCTTCGCCGGCGGTGTCGGCAACACCGAGCTGCAACTGCAGGCCATCAATGACCTGCGGCCGCACGGCTACATCGGCACGCCGAGCTTCCTGAAGATCCTTGCCGAGAGGGCCGCCGACAACGGCGCGTCGATCGCCTCGATCCGCAAGGCGCTGGTCAGCGGCGAAGCGTTTCCACCATCGCTGCGCGATTGGCTGCGCGAGCGCGGCATCGAGGGCTATCAGGCGTATGCCACGGCCGACGTCGGCTTGATCGCGTACGAAACCGTCGCGCGCCAAGGCCTGGTGGTCGACGAGGGCGTGCTGCTGGAGATCGTGCGCCCAGGCACCGACGACCCGGTGCCTGAGGGCGAAGTGGGCGAGGTGGTGGTCACGGTGCTCGCCACCGACTACGCGCTGCTGCGCTTGGGCACCGGCGACCTCTCGGCCGTGTTGCCGGGGCACTGCCCCAGCGGCCGCACACAGCAGCGCATCAAGGGCTGGATGGGCCGCGCCGACCAGACCACCAAGGTGCGCGGCATGCTGGTGCATCCGAGCCAAGTGGCCGACGTCGTGCGCCGCCACGCCGAGATCGTGCGCGCGCGCGTGGTGATCGAAGGCGAGATGGCGAGCGACCGGCTGACCTTCAAGGCCGAAGTGGCGGCGCGCCCCGCGGGGCTGGCCGAAGCGATTGCCACCAGCGTGCGCGACATCACCAAGCTGCGCGCCGAGGTGGTGTTGTCGTCTGCCGGCAGCCTGCCCAACGACGGCAAGGTGATCGAGGACGCGCGCAGCTACAAGTGACCGCGCCACATCGCGGGCGCGGTCGACGTCTTCAACGACCGACGAACTCCGGCACGGTCTTGGCTAGGAACGCACGCACGCCGATGCGGAAGTCTTCGCTGTCGTAGCAGGCAAAGCCTTCGCCGCGCTCGGCTTCGGTGAGCGGCTGCCGCGTTTCGAGCTCGCGCAGGAACCGTTTGTGCCATCGCGCCGCCAGCGGTGCGCCCGCGGCGATGCGCCGTGCGGTCGCATACGCCTCGTTGGCCACCTCGGCATCGGGCGCCACGCGGTGCACCAGCCGCTTGTCGAGCGCCTCCCGCGCACCGAACACGCGGCCTTCGAGCAGCATCTCGAGCGCCACGGCACGCCCCGCGAGCTGCAGCAACGCGGCCAGTTCGGCATGCGCCATCACCAGGCCGAGCTTGTTGATCGGCACGCCGAAGCGGCTGCCTTCGCCGCAGATGCGCAGGTCGCACAGCGCGGCGATCTCCAGGCCGCCGCCGACGCAGATGCCTTCGATCAGCGCCAGCGTCGGATGACGGCACTGGGCGATGGCATCGAGCGCGCCATGCATCACGCGGCCATACGCCTTGCCCTGCACCGCGTTCGACCGCTCGGTGGCGAACTCGGCAATGTCGTTGCCTGGCGCGAACGCCTTGCCACCGGCGCCACGCAGCACCACGCAGCGCAGTGCGTCGTCGGCCGACAGGTCACGCATCACCTCGCCCAAACGATGCCACATCGGCAGGATCAGTGCGTTGAGTTTGCCGGGCCGATTTAGCACGACAGTGTCGATGAAGCCTTCGCGCTCGACGAGGATGAGGTTTCCCACGGTCAGCGGTAAAAGAAGTCCACCAGCGCCATCGGCACCGCCGGCACGTAGGTGACCAGCAGCAACGTGGCCATCAGCACGCCGATGTACGGCAGGTTCACGCGCGTGACCTTCCACATGTCGGCCTTGGCGATCGAGCACGAGGCCATCAGCACGCTGGCCACCGGTGGCGTCTGCTGCCCGATTCCGAGGTTCAGCGTCACGATGAGGCCGAAGTGCACCGGGTCGATGCCCGCCAGCTTGACCAGCGGCATGACGATCGGCACCACCAGGATGATCGCCGCCGCCGAATGCAGGAACAGGCCGATCACGAGAAAAAACACGTTCAGCAGACCGAGCACCGCGTAGCGGTTCCGCGTGATCGACGACAGCCAGCCAGCAAGCTGCTGCGGGATCTGCTGCTCGGTGAGGTACACGCCCAGCAGCGCCGACGAGGCCACCAACAGCATCACGATCGCGGTCTGCGTCGAGCCTTCGATCATCGCGTTGACCAGGTGCTTGTAGTTGAGCTCACGATAGATCACGCCGCCGATGAACAGCGCCGCCAGCACAGCCAGCGCCGCGCCTTCGGTGGCGGTGACCACGCCGCCAAAAATGCCACCGAGGATGATCAGGGGCAGCAGCAGCGCCCATGCTGCATCCTTGAACGCGCGCCTGACTCGCTCCCACTGGAACACTTCTTCCACCGGGTAGTTGTAGCGCCGCGCGTACCAGTACGACAACGCCATCATGCCGAGACCGGCGACCACGCCCGGCACGATGCCAGCGACGAAGATCTGCACCACCGAGGTGTCGGCCATCACCGCGTACAGGATCATCGGGATCGACGGCGGGATGATCACCGCCAGCGTCGCCGACGACGACATTACGGCGGCGGCGAATTCCTTGGGGTAGCCCTTCTTCTCCATCGCCGGGATCAGGATCGAGCCCATCGCTGCGACGTCGGCCACCGCGGAGCCCGAGATCTCGGCGAAGAACATCGACGTGCCGATGGTGATCATCGCCAGCCCGCCGCGAATGAAGCCGAACAACGCCGACGCCAGCGCGATCAGGCGCCGCGACAGGCTCGACGAATTCATGATCGCGCCGGCCAGGATGAACAACGGGATCGCCAGCAGCGGGAAGCTGGTGGCGCCAGTGAACATCACGAGCGCGGCGTTCAGCAGCGAGTCGGCGCCCCCGGAGGCCACCATCGCGCCCATTGCGACGAGGCCCAGCGCAATCGCGATCGGCACGTTGAGCAGGATCAACGCGACCAGCGCCACGAACATCAACGCGACGATCATTCCACCGCCTCGGCCAAAGGCTTCTGTTCGTGGTCGACCAGCCCGCCGCCGCGCGCCTGCCGCAATACCTCGGGCAGGCTGAGCAATTGCGCGACGATGAACAGTGCGCCGCCGATCGGGATCACCGATTGCGTGAAGCGCGTCGGCACGCTCGG
>JBIODO010000066.1:0-13701 GCA_044445225.1 Burkholderiales bacterium | reverse complement strand
GGCGTACAGCAGCACAGCCAGCAACAAATTGGCGATCGGCCCTGCGGCCACGATGGCCGAGCGCTTGGCCAGCGACTGGCGATTGAACGCGCGATGCAGTTCGTGGGCAGGCACTGGCGCTTCGCGCTCGTCGAGCATGCGCACATAGCCGCCCAGCGGCAGCGCGGCGACCACGAACTCCGTCTCGCCGCGCTGGCGGCTCCACAGCGTGCGCCCGAAGCCCACCGAAAAGCGCAGCACCTTCACCCCGCAGGCCACCGCGACGCGGTAGTGGCCGTACTCGTGCACCACGATCAGCAAGCCCAGCGTGACGATGAAGGCGAGCACCGTGATCATCGCAACATCCTCGCCTTCACGTGTTGCCGTGCGACGGCGCGCGCACGCTCGTCGAGCGCGAGCAGATCGTCCAGCGTGTCTTGCGGGCCGAAGTGGCCCGCCACCTGCTCGAGCGTGGCGGCGTTGACGGCGTGGATGGCGGGAAACGCGATGGCACCCTCCAGGAACGCAGCCACCGCGATTTCGTTGGCCGCGTTGAGCACGTTGGTGGCTCCGGGCGCCGCTTTCAGGCAGTCGTAGGCCAAATCGAGGCCCGGAAAACGCCCTGCGTGCGGCACCTCGAAGGTCAACGCGCCCAACGTGGCGAAGTCGAGCTGCGAGGCACCCGAGGCGATGCGCTCGGGCCAGGCCAGGCCACAGGCGATCGGCACCTTCATGTCGGGCGTGCCCAGCTGCGCCAGCACCGACTGGTCGCGACACACGACCATCGAATGCACGATGCTTTGCGGATGGATCACCACGCGAATCTGCTCGGGTGCCAACGCAAACAACCAGCGCGCCTCGATCACCTCGAGCGCCTTGTTCATCATGGTCGCCGAATCGACCGAGATCTTGCGCCCCATTACCCAGTTGGGATGCGCGCACGCTTCATCCGGCGTCACCTGTCCCAGCGACAACGGGTCGCGTTCCCGAAACGGCCCGCCCGACGCGGTGAGCACGATGTGGTCGATGCGCTCGGCCCAATGGGCTCGCTCGGTCGGCAGGCACTGGAAGATCGCCGAGTGCTCGCTGTCGATCGGCAGCAGCGTGGCGCCGCCCGCCTCCACGCACCGCATGAACAGGCCGCCGCCAACCACCAGGGCTTCCTTGTTGGCCAGCAGCAAACGTTTGCCGGCTCGTGCGGCAGCCAGGCAAGGTGCCAGGCCCGCGGCACCGACGATGGCCGCCATCACGGTGTCGACCTCGGGGTGCGCGGCCAGGTCGCTCAGCGCCGGCGCACCGTGCAACACCTCGGTGTGCACGTCGGCGCGGCCCAGTTGCTCGCGCACGCTGCGCGCCTGTTGCGCGTTGTCGACCACCGCCAGGCGCGGCCGCCAGCGCACGCACAGCGCGGCGAGTTCGTCGATGCGGTGGCGCGCGGTCAGCGCGAATACCTCGAAGCGCTGCGGATGCAGCGCCACCACCTCGAGCGTGTTCATGCCCACCGAGCCGGTGGCCCCGAGGATGCACAGGCGTTGACGTCTAGCCATCGCGCGATTGTCGGTCAATGCAGCACCAGCTCACAGGGTGGTGAGTGCCAGTGCGCAGGGCAACACCGGCAGCAAGGCATCGATGCGATCGAGCACGCCGCCGTGCCCCGGCAACAGGTTGCTGGCGTCCTTGGCCCCGACGGCGCGTTTGATCAGCGACTCGAACAGATCGCCGACCACGCTCATCGCCACCAGGCACAACACCGCGATCACCATCACCAGGACGCCGAAGCGCTGCCTGAGCTGAGTGAACAGGCTGGCCGAATCGGTGGCCACGCGGGCGTCGACGGCCATCCATACCGCAGCCAGCACCAAAACACCCAACATGCCGCTGACCACACCCTCCCAGCTCTTGCCCGGGCTGATGGTGGGCGCCAGTTTGCGCCGACCGAACGCCCGGCCACCGAAGTAGGCCGCGATGTCGGCCATCCAAACCACGCACAGCACCGACAGCAGATAGTTCACGCCGACGATGCGCGCCTGCGCCAACGCCCACCACGCCACGATCAACATGGCCAGCCCCACAGCGATGCGCAGGGCCCGAGGCGACGCGGCCCAACGCAGCGGGCCCGCCCGCAACACCGCAGCGCCCCCGGCGATCCACACGCACGCGGCCAGCCACCACAACGCGGGGGCGTCGTTCATCGCAGGCAACGCGTTGGCGGCCAACAGGCCGGCCGCTGCCAAGGCAAGGCCGCTGGCCCGCGCCGCGCCCGACGTCAGGCCGTTGAGCCGCGCCCACTCCCAGGCTGCCGCGCTGATCAGGATCAGCGTCAACACCATGAACGGCCACGGACTGTGCATCCACAGGGTCGGCAACCACAGTGCGAGCAGCACCAGGGCAGTGGCCACGCGCTGCGCGAGCATCGCGCTCAACCACCGGCCTGGCGTGCCGCCTGCGCGGCCCGCACGTCGCCGAAGCGGCGCTCGCGGCCTGCGTAGGCGGCCAGTGCGGCATCGAGCTCAGCCTCGTCGAAGTCAGGCCACAGGCACTCGGTGAAGTACAGCTCCGCGTAGGCGATCTGCCACAGCAGGAAGTTGCTGATGCGCACCTCGCCACCAGTGCGGATGAACAAGTCGGGGTCGGGCGCGTGCGCCAGCGCCATCAACGACGACAAGCGCTGCTCGTCGATCTGCTCGGCGGCAAGCCCCTGCGCGATCGCCTGCCGGCAGGCCTGCACGACATCCCAGCGGCCACCGTAGTTGAACGCCACCGACAACGTGATGCGCGTGTTGTGCGCGGTGGCGCCCTCGGCTTCGTCCCAGGCCGCGCGCACCTTGTCGTTGACCGCGCTGCGGTCGCCGACGATGCGGATGCGCACGCCCTTCTCGGCCAGCTTGCCCAGGTACTTCGACACCGCCACCAGCACCAGGCCGAGCAGGCCGGAGATCTCCTCCTCGGGCCGCTTCCAGTTCTCCGACGAGAACGCAAACACGGTGAGGTACTCGATGCCGCGATCGGAGCATGCCTGCACGCAGCGCACCAGCGAGTCGACACCCTGCTTGTGTCCGAAGAAACGCGGCATGAAACGTTTCTTGGCCCAACGGCCGTTGCCATCCATCACGATGGCCACGTGACGCGGAACGGTTTTCAGGTCGCGCTGCACCGCTTCAGGCAAGCCGGTTGGTCACCACCGAGCGATGCTCACACTGCAAGGATTTCTGCTTCCTTGGCGTGCACCAGCTTGTCGATCTCCGCCACCGTGCGGTCGGTGAGCTTCTGCACCTCGTCCTGCGCACGGCGCTCTTCGTCTTCGGTGGCGGTCTTGTCCTTCAGCATCTTCTTCAGGTGCTCGTTGGCGTCGCGTCGCAGGTTGCGCACGGCCACCTTGGCCTCTTCGCCCTCATGGCGGACCACCTTGGTCAGCTCCTTGCGGCGCTCCTCGGTCAATGCCGGCATCGGCACCCGCAGCAGGTCGCCCTGTGCCGCCGGGTTCAGTCCGAGATCGCTCTCGCGAATCGCCTTCTCGATCTTCGCGCCCATGCCCTTTTCCCAGGGTTGCACGCTGATCGTGCGCGCATCGAGCAGCGTCACGTTGGCCACCTGGCTGATCGGCACCATCGAACCGTAGTATTCGACGTGCACCTGGTCGAGGATGCCCGGGTGTGCTCGGCCCGTGCGGACCTTCTGCATCTCGTGCTTCAGCGCTTCGACCGTCTTGCCCATCTTGAACTCGGCGGTCTTCTTGATTTCGGCAATCGTGAGGGCGGCCATATCAGTCTCCGCAGAGCCGCCTCACGGAGGCTGAAGCCCCCTCGGGGGGCAGCGAACGAAGTGAGCGTGGGGGCTTCATGATGGTCTCCTTGCGCGCGATGACTACACGTGCACCAGCGTGCCTTCGTCGTCGCCCTGCACCACGCGCTTCAACGCGCCGGGCTTGACGATCGAGAACACGCGGATCGGCAGCTTCTGGTCGCGGCACAGCGCAAATGCGGTGGCGTCCATCACCTGCAGGTTGCGCGCGATCGCGTCGTCGAAGGTGATCGACGCATAGCGCGTCGCCGATTTGTCCTTGTTGGGGTCGGCACTGTACACGCCGTCGACCTTGGTGGCCTTGAGCACGACCTCGGCACCGACCTCGGCGCCACGCAGCGCAGCTGCCGTGTCGGTGGTGAAGAACGGGTTGCCGGTGCCGGCCGCGAATACCACCACCTTGCCCTCTTCGAGGTACTGCAGCGCCTTGGGCCGCACATAAGGCTCGACCACCGCCTCGATCGCGATGGCCGACATCACGCGAGCCGTCATGCCGGCCTGGCGCATCGAATCGGCCAGCGCCAGCGAGTTCATCACCGTGGCCAGCATGCCCATGTAGTCGGCGGTGGCGCGGTCCATGCCCACCGAGCCGCCGGCCACGCCTCGAAAGATGTTGCCGCCACCGATGACGATGGCCAGTTCGATGCCGAGGTCGGTGACCTCCTTCAGTTCACGCACCATGCGCACGATGGTGGCGCGGTTGATGCCGTAGGCATCGTCGCCCATCAGCGCTTCGCCGGACAGCTTGAGCAGAATTCGCTTGTAGGCCGGCATCCGCCGATTCTCCCTGGCAACCGTGGCTGAGGGCGGAGTTTACGCGGCGGCGCGAGGCGTCGAGCCGGCCCGGCCGCGCCACCTGCGTTCGCGCGGGCCTCGCCGTTCAGTCTTTCTTGGCGGCCGCCACCTGCGCCGCCACTTCGGCGGCGAAGTCGTCGACGCGCTTTTCGATGCCCTCGCCCACCACGTACAGCGTGAACGACTTGACCGACGTGTTGGCCGCCTTGAGCATCTGCTCGACTGTTTGCTTGTCGTTCTTGACGAAGGGCTGGTTCAGCAGCGACACCTCCTTCAGGAACTTCTGCACCGAGCCCTCGACCATCTTGGCCACGATCTCAGGCGGCTTGCCGCTCTCGGCCGCCTTCTCGGTGGCGATGCGGCGCTCGGTGTCGATCAGGTCGGCCGCCACATCGGTGGTGGCCAGCGCCTTGGGCTTCATCGCCGCCACATGCATCGCCACGTCTTTCGCGGCGACGTCGCTGCCCTCGAACTCCACCATCACGCCGATGCGCGTGCCGTGCAGATAGTGCGCGAGCTTGGCCGCACCGGCATAGCGCTTGAAGCGGCGGATCGACATGTTCTCGCCGATCTTGCCGATCAGCCCCTTGCGCACGTCTTCCACCGTCGGGCCGAAGCCGTCTTGCGACAGCGGCAGCGCCGACAGCGCGGCGATGTCGGCCGGATTCTTGGAAGCCACCAGGTGCGCGCACGACTTGGCGAACGCAAGGAACGAATCGTTCTTGGAGACGAAGTCGGTTTCGCAGTTGATCTCCACCAGCGCACCGGTACCGCCTTCGACCACTGCGGCCACCACGCCCTCGGCGGTGACGCGCGAGGCGGCCTTGCCGGCCTTGTTGCCGAGCTTGATGCGCAGGATCTCTTCGGCGCGCGTCATGTCGCCCGCGGCCTCGGTGAGCGCCTTCTTGCACTCCATCATCGGCGCGTCGGTCTTGGCACGCAGTTCGGCCACCAGGCTTGCAGTGATTGCGGGCATATGAACTCCAACAGTTGCGGGCCCGATGGGCCCGCTACAACCTAGGCATTCAGGCGGCCGCAGGCCGCCTCGTCACTCATGCTGGAGCCCCCGCTTGGAGGGGGCTCGGGGGAGCAGTGCGTTCAGCGCAAAGCGCTTGAGCGGCCTTCGCCGCTCAAGCGCCTTCGTTCACCTCGACGAATTCGTCGCTGCCGCCGGCCGTCTGCACGACTTCGGTCACCGCCTGCGCCTTGCCCTCGAGCACCGCATCGGCCACCGCACGCGCATACAGCGCCACCGCCTTGGCTGAATCGTCGTTGCCGGGGATCACGTAGTCGATGAGTTCGGGCGAGTGGTTGGTGTCGACCACGCCGATCACCGGAATGCCGAGCTTCTTGGCCTCGGCCACCGCGATCTTGTGGTAGCCGACATCGATCACGAACACTGCGTCGGGCAGCGCGGTCATATCCTGGATGCCGCCGATGTCCTTTTCGAGCTTGCCCAGTTCGCGCTCGAACATCAGGCCCTCTTTCTTGGTCAGCTGCTCCAAGCCCGCCTCCTTTTGCGCCTGCATCTCCTTGAGCTTCTTCAGCGACGCCTTCACGGTCTTGAAGTTGGTCAGCATGCCACCGAGCCAGCGCTGGTCGACGAACGGCATGCCCGAGCGCAGCGCCTCTTGCTTGATCACCTCGCGCGCCTGGCGCTTGGTGCCGATCATCAGGATCGTGCCGCGGCGGCTGGCCAGCTGGCGCACGAACTTCATCGCATCCTCGAACAGCGGCTGCGTTTTCTCGAGGTTGATGATGTGGATCTTGTTGCGATGGCCGTAGATGTACGGCGCCATCTTGGGGTTCCAGAAGCGCGTCTGGTGTCCGAAATGGACGCCGGCTTCCAGCATTTCACGCATCGTCGTGGGCATTGAGCCTCCAAAGGTTGGGTCTAGAATCCGGCGCGAATCGCGGGCGGCTGAATGCCTGGCCGCACTGCGACACCTTTTGAGGGCCGGTTCGGGATTGGTCAACCGACAATCCGCGCCGCGCGCCACGAATGACTCGCTTGCGCCAGCATTGGATGCCCAGTTGAACCTGCGGATTGTAGCAGCCGTACCCGGCCCGACCCTCGACGCCCATCGTGCCGCCGTGCAGTCGGGCCGCAGTTCGATCGAGGCCAGCGTGCGCCAAGCGCTCGAGGCCGCCACGGCGCCAGCCTGCGACAAGGCGTTCATCCGCCTGTTCGACGCGTCGGCACGCGCTGGCGCCAGCGCGCTGCAGGCCCTGCATCGCGTCGGTGCGCCGATCGGCGCGTTGGCCGGTGCGCCGATCTCGGTCAAGGATCTGTACGACGTAGCGGGCTTCCCCACCACGGCTGCGTCGTCGACGATGCACGACGCACCCGTTGCGTCGCAAGACAGCCCGGCGGTGGCGCGAGTGCGCCAGGCCGGCGGCGTGCTGCTCGGCCACACCAACATGAGCGAGTTCGCGTTCTCGGGAGTGGGCATCAACCCGCACTTCGGCACGCCGGCCAACGTGGCCACCGCGGCGCTCGACGCGACGCCGCGCGCGCCAGGCGGTTCGACTTCGGGCGGCGCCACGTCGGTGGCTGCCGGTGCGGCGCTGGCGGCACTGGGCTCCGACACCGGCGGCTCGGTGCGCATTCCGGCGGCGCTGCAGGGACTTGTCGGATTCAAGAACACGCAACGACTGACCCCGCTGCAAGGCACCGTGCCGCTGTCGACCACGATGGACACCGTTTGCGCGATCACGCGCGACGTGCGCGATGCGATCACGATGCACGAGGTGCTGGCGCAGCGCACGGTGCCGCTCGACACGCGACCGCTGGCCGCCTGGCGGCTTGCGCTGCCGCGCACGCTGATGCTCGACGCGCTCGACGCCACTGTGGCGGGTGCCTTCGAGCGCGCGCTGCGGGCGCTGCGCGCGGCCGGCGCGCGCATCGAGGACATCGTGCTGCCCGAGCTGGCCGAGGTCGCCACCATCACCGCCGGCGGCGGCTTCTCGCCGCCCGAGAGCTGGGCCTGGCACCGCAAACGCATGGCCGAGCGCGGCGCCGGCTACGACCCGCGCGTGGCGCTGCGCATCCGGCGCGGCGAAACCATGAGCGCCGCTGACTACATCGACCTCATCCACGCCCGGCGAGAGTGGATCGATCGCATGGCGCGCGCGCTGCGCGGCTTCGACGCGATGCTGTCGCCCGCCGTGCCGATCGTGGCACCGGCCGTTGCGCCGCTGGTGGCCAGCGACGAGGCGTTCTTCGCCGCCAACGGGCTGCTGTTGCGCAACACCTCGATGGTCAACCTGCTCGATGGCTGCGCACTGTCGCTGCCGTGCCAGCGCGATGGCGAGTTCCCCGTGGGACTCATGGTGTGGCGCGATGCGCTCGCCGATGATGCGTTGTTGAGCGTGTCGTTGGCCATCGAATCGGCATTGCGCAGCGCTGCTGCGAAAGCGAGCTGATCCGATGCGCGTGGCTGTGATCGGCGCCGGCATCGTGGGCGTCACGACGGCGTATGAACTCGCCGTCGACGGCCACGAGGTCACTGTATTCGAGCGCCAGGCCAGCGTGGCGGCTGAAACGAGCTTTGCCAACGCAGGCGTGTTGGCGCCGGGATATGTCACCCCATGGGCGGCGCCCGGCATGCCGGGCAAGGTGCTGCGCCAGATGTTCGGCCGCCACGCGGCGGTGCGGCTGGCGCATCCGTTCTCGCCGGCGCTGCTGGGCTGGACGTGGCGCTGGTGGCGCGCCTGCCGGCCGAGCGTGCACCAGGCCAATCGCGCCCGCATGATCCAGCTGGCACGCTTCAGCCTGCTGCGCATGCATTTGCTGACCGCGTCGCTGCAACTGGAGTTCGAGCAGGGCCGCGGCATGCTGGTGCTGCTGCGCTCGCCACGCGAGCTGTCGCGCGCTCGCGCGGGCGTGAAGCTGCTTGCCGAGCTGAGCGTCAACTGCCATGTCGTCGAAGCCGCCAAGGCGCGCGAGATCGAGCCGGGCCTCAACGCTGACACGCCGCTGCACGCTGCGCTGCATTTGCCCGACGAGGAGGTGGGCAACTGCCGCCAGTTCGCGCATCTGATGAAGCAGCACGCCCAACAGCGTGGCGCGACGTTCCGCTTCCACCGCGACGTGCAACGCATCGAGTCGGGAACGCTGCCCACCGTGCACCACCGCGCGTTGCCGCGCTTCGACCCCGCGCAGCTGGCGGGGGCCGAGCAGCCGACCACGCTGCCCGAATCCGAAGGCAGCGAACAATTCGATGCGGTGGTGGTGTGCGCGGCGATGGCGTCACGTCCCTTGCTCGCGCCGCTGAAGCTGCGCCTGCCGCTGGCACCGGTGCACGGCTACTCGGTCACCGCGCCATTGCGCGAGGCCGGTGAGCATGGCGACGTCGGCCCGCGCTCGACGCTGATCGACGAACGCTACAAGGTCGCGATCAGCCGCCTGGGCAAGCGCGTACGCGTGGCCGGTGGTGCCGAACTCGGCGGCACGCTGCAGACCACCAACGACGCTGCGCTGGCCACGCTGTACAAGGTGCTCGACGACTGGTTCCCCGGCTGCGCGGTGCAAGCCAAGGCGCAGAGCTGGAAGGGTGCGCGCCCGATGCTGCCCGACGGACCACCCGTGATCGGTGCCAGCGGCCAGCCCGGCGTGTGGGTGAACCTCGGCCACGGTTCCAGCGGTTGGGCGCTGGCCTGTGGTTCGGCGCGCGTGCTGGCCGATGCGATGTCGGGCCGACCGCCGGCGATCGACCTTGCAGGACTGGGAGTCGAACGCCTTCGTTGAGTGACCCGAGAGCCCAGCGCGTGCGCCCCGCAGCTGATCAGCCAGATGAGGATCTCGCGGCGGCGGCACCCGGCCTGCGCGACCACTGCCGCGCCAACACGGGCGAAGCCACGGCCAAGCCGACGAGCCCGCTCGGAATACCGGGCGCCACCAGCAGGAGTGCCGCCACGCCGAGCAGGGCCTGCTCCCAGCGCTGCAGCTCGATCCACATGTACTTGGACAGCGCGGCGGCCAGCATCACGATGCCGACCACGCAGCCGACGAAGGTGATCGCGAAGTCGGTGACCGTGAAGCCCTTGGCCACCAGCAGCAGCGACGGCGAGAACACGAACACGAACGGCACCAGCGCCTTCGCCAGGCCAAGCCGGAACGCCATGTTGCCGGTCTTGAACGGGTCGCTGCCGGCCATGCCGGCGGCCGCATAGGCCGCCAACGCCACCGGCGGCGTGATGTCGGCGAGCACCCCGTAGTAGAAGACGAAGAAGTGCGCCACCAGCGGCTGCACGCCCAGCAGCACCAGTGTGGGTGCCGCCACCGTGACCATGATGATGTAGTTGGCGGTGGTCGGAATGCCGCAGCCGAGCAGGATGCACACCAGCCCCGTCATCACCAGCGCCGCCAACAAGGTGAGCGACTTGGGATCGAACCAGCCATCGGGCAGGAAGCCCAGCACGCCGCCGGCCACGCCCTGCGCAGCACCGGTGATGATGGTCGACAGCTTGAAGCCCACGCCGGTAAGCGTGACCACGCCGATCACGATGCCCACGGTCGCCGCTGCTGCACCGACCGCCAGTGCGTACTTGGCGCCGGTCTCGAAGGCCTCGACCAGCGTGCCCAGACCGATGCGGCCACTGACGCGCAGCGCTTTCAGCAACCACGGCGTGGCCACCACGGTCACTGCAAAAAGGCCAACGCGCAGCGCGGCACTTTCGATGCCGGCAAACGCCAGCACCAGCAGCACGGCATGCAGCGCCGCCAGCAGCGCCCAGTTGCGAATGCCTTCGCGACCCGACCCGGTGGTGAGGCCGACGATCGCGCACGAGCTGATGCCACTGAACGCCGCCAGGTACGGCGTGCGGCCGCTCACCAGAATGCCGATCAGCAGCGCGAGCGGAATCAGCGTCGGCCAGCGCAGGCGAATCGATTCGCGCAGCCGCGGCATCTCGGCCTCGGTGAGGCCTCGCAAGCCGAAGCGCTTGGCCTCGAAGTGCACCTGCATGAAGACGCCGAAGAAGTGCATGAAGGCCGGCACCACGGCGGCGGCGATGATCGTCTGGTACGGCACCGCGAGGAACTCGATCATCAGAAACGCGGCGGCACCGAGCACCGGTGGCGTGATCTGCCCGCCGGTGGAGGACGCCGCTTCCACCGCACCGGCGAACTCGCGGCGATAGCCAACGCGGATCATCGCGGGGATGGTGAGCGAGCCCACCGTCACCGCGTTGGCCACCGACGAGCCCGAGAGCATGCCGAACATCGCCGAGCCGAACACGCTCACCTTGGCAGGCCCGCCGGCATAGCGCCCGGCGATCGTCGAAGCGATGTCGAGGAACAACTGCCCCAGGCCGACGCGAGTGGCCAGCACGCCGAACAGCACGAAGTGAAAGACATAGGTGGCGACCACGCCCACTGCGATGCCGTAGATGCCCTGGCTGGTGAGGTACTGGTGGTTGACCAGCTGCCCCCACGAGGCGCCTGCGTGCTGCAGCAGGCCCGGAAAGATCGGCCCGGCCAGCGCATAGACCATGAAGGTGATCGCGATCAGCGGCAGCGGCCAGCCCATGCTGCGCCGGGTGGCTTCGAGCAGCAGCACCATCAGGATCGAGCCCATCGCGACATCCAGTCCGGTGGGGTTGCCGATGCGAAACGCCAGATCGTCGAAGACGTAAGGGATGTACAGCACCGAGGCCGCCACCGCGACGCCGAGCAGCCAGTCGACCAGCGGCACGCCGCCGGGCGCCCATGCGCTGCGCCCCGTGGGCTTGTCGCCAGGCGAGCGGCGGAAGCCGAACACGACGAAGATCAGGCCGAGCACGAAGGCCAGGTGCACGCCGCGGTGCGTGGCCTCGCGCAGCAGGCCGAAGCCGGCGGTGTAGTAGTGGAAGCACGACAGCGCGATCAGCAACGCCTTGAGCACCGTCGACGCCGGTGGCCAGGTCGGCCGAAAGCGCATCTCGGGGTCGAACTTCTGCTCGAGCTCCGACAGCGCCCGGTCGTCGATCGTGGTGAGCGTCATCGTGATGCCTTCATCGCCCCCGCCGTGGTGTGTCCGACGCGACACGAGGGCGGGCACCTTGCGGCGCACCGCCCTCGCCTGCGACCCAGCCGCAGCAGCCGACCTACTTGATCAGCCCCACTTCGCGATAGTACTTTTCGGCACCCGGGTGGAACGGGATGCCGGCGCCCTTGACGGCGTTCTCCTTGGTGATCATCTTGCCCTTGGCGTGGCCAGCGGCCAGCGTGTTCTGCGTGGCGTCGCTGAACAACGCCTTGGTGATCTCGTAGACGGTGTTGGTGTCGGCCTTGTCGCTGGTTACCCACTGCGCGCCCACCGCCAATGTCTTGACCGCGGCGACACCCTTGTAGGTGTCGGCCGGGATCACGTCGGGCGCGAAGAACGGGCTTGCGATGCGCAGACCGTCGGCTTGCGGCCCGTCGATCGGCACCAGCTCAATGCCCGTGCCGCTGGTGGCCAGCTCGGCAATCGCACCGGCCGGCGCGCCGCCCGTGAAGAAGAAGGCGTCGAGCGAGCCATCCTTCAACTTGTCGCCGGCCTGGTTGGGCTTGATGTACTCGGGCTTGATCTCGCTCTCCTGCACGCCGTAGGCGGCCAGGATGATGCGCGCGTTGATCAGCGTGCCCGAGCCCGGCTCGTCGAGCGCGACGCGCTTGCCCTTGAGGTCGGCGGGCGACTTCACGTTCAGACCCTTGCGCACGACGATGTGCACGCTCTCGGGGTACAGGTTGGCGATCAGCCGCAGGCCCGGCACGTTGGGCTTGCCCTCGAACACGCCGGTGCCTTTTTGCGCCCAGGTGGCCACGTCGGCCTGCGAGAAGCCCGACTCGATGGCGCCACCGGCGATGCCGTTGACATTGGCCATCGAGCCGTTGCTGGCTTGCGCGGTGACGACGATCTTGCCCGGCTGCGACACCGCGTTGGCGATCATGCCGCCCACCGGATAGTAGGTGCCGGCGGTGCCGCCGGTGCCGATGCGGAAGAACTGCTGCGCTTGCGCGGCCCCGACGAGAACAAGCGCGCCGAACGCGGCGGCGACGAATCGCTTCATGCAAGAGACTCCTTCAAGGTCGAGGGCCAGCAGTAGAGCACAATGTCCGCGGCCTTCGATCACGCCAACACAAAAGCCGACTGCGGCCATGACCGAGCCCATTCGTCCGCATCCGGTGCTGCCGTGTCCACGCAATCGGCCGCTGCATCTGGCCGCCGCCTGCCGAGACATCGAGCGCAGCGCTGCAGCGGTGTTGCCCCCGCACACGCTGATGGCACGCGCCGGCGAGGCGGTGGGCCGCCTGGCCTTGGCCGTTGCACCGCATGCGCAGACGATCGAGGTGTGGTGCGGCCCGGGCAACAACGGCGGCGACGGCTTCATCGCAGCATCGCTGCTTCGCGCCTGGGGCAAGGATGCGCGGCTCGTGATCGTCGGCGATCCCGCGCGCAGCCCCGACGACGCGCGCCACGCCTGGCAACGCGCGCGCGACGCTGGCGTGCCGGTGTTGGCGGGAATGCCTGAGCGCGTGCAGGCCGACCTGGCCATCGATGCGCTGCTGGGCATCGGCGTCAACCGCGCGCTCGACGGCCCGCTGGCCGCGGCGGTGAACCGGCTCAACGACAGCGGCTGCCCGGTGCTGGCAGTCGACGTGCCATCGGGCCTGCACAGCGACACCGGTGTCGTGCAAGGGGCAGCCGTGCGCGCCGTGCACACGCTGGCGCTGCTCGCGCTCAAGCCGGGGCTGTTCACTGCGCAGGGGCGTGACCATGCCGGCCGCGTGTGGTTCGACGATTTGATGGTGGCGGCCGCAACGAGCCCCATCGCGCTGGCCGGCAGCGATGGGGCGGTGGGTCTGTTCGCGCCGCGGGTTCATGCGCAACAGATAGGCAGCTTCGGCGATGCGGTGGTGATCGGCGGCGCCAGCGGCATGGTCGGTGCCGGGGTGCTAGCCGCCCGTGCCGCACTGGCGGCTGGCGCCGGGCGCGTCTACCTGGGGTTGCTGGCTGCAGTCGAGGCCGCGTGGTACGAGCCCGCGCACCCCGAACTGATGTCGCGCACCATGGCTCAGTTGCTGGTGCCCGCCGCGCTCGACGATGCCACGGTGGTGTGCGGCTGCGGCGGCGGCGCAGCAGTGCGCGACGTGTTGCC
>JBIODO010000065.1:0-13701 GCA_044445225.1 Burkholderiales bacterium | reverse complement strand
TCCGCGCCCACCCGGAGCTTGCCGGCAAGGCCATGGTGGCCAAGACGCTGACCGCCGAATCCACGCACGAACAAGGCAAGGCCGGGCTCACCGATTGCACGCCCGCTGAATTCGCGCGCATCCAGCAGCTCAACGCCGACTACAACGCCAAGTTCGGTTTTCCGTTCATCCTTGCGGTGCGCGGTCCGCGCGGCGCCGGCTTGAGCAAGCACGAGATCACCGCCACCTTCGCGCGCCGCCTGGCCAACCACCCCGAGTTCGAGCTCGCCGAGTGCCTGCGCAACATCCATCGCATCGCCGAGCTGCGGCTGGACGACCAGTTCGGCGCCGAGCCCGCGCTCGGCAACCTGATCCTCGACTGGGCCGAAGTGCTCGCGCAACACAGCGACCCCGGCTACGCCGAACGCGGCGAACTGACGGTGACCTACCTGACCGATGCGCACCGTGCCTGCGCCAAGCAACTGTCGCACTGGATGGGCGAGGACTGCGGTTTCGACGACGTGGCCATCGACGCGGTAGGCAACGTCGTCGGCATCTACCACGGCAGCGATCGCGACGCGAAGCGGCTGCTCACCGGCAGCCACTACGACACCGTGCGCAACGGCGGCAAGTACGACGGGCGCCTGGGCATCTTCGTGCCGATGGCCTGCGTGCGCGAACTCAAGCGCACCGGCCGGCGCCTGCCGTTCGGCATCGAAGTGGTCGGCTTCGCCGAAGAGGAAGGCCAGCGCTACAAGGCGGTGTTCCTCGGCTCGGGCGCGCTCACCGGCCACTTCGACTCCCGCTGGCTCGACCAGACCGATGCAGACGGCGTGACGATGCGCGACGCGATGCGGCGCGCGGGCCTGGCGCATACCGACGTCGCCCGGCTCGAGCGCGACGCGCGCCGCTACCTCGGCTTCGTCGAGGTGCACATCGAGCAGGGCCCGGTGCTCAACGGCCTGGACGTGCCGCTGGGCATCGTGACGTCAATCAACGGCAGCGTGCGCTACCTGTGCGAGATCACCGGCATGGCCAGCCACGCCGGCACCACACCGATGGACATGCGGCGCGACGCTGCGGCGGCCGCCGCCGAGCTGGTGCTCTACCTCGAGCAGCGCGCGGCGCAGGAGCCCAACCTGGTGGGCACGGTGGGCATGCTCGACGTGCCCAGTGGTTCGATCAACGTGGTGCCGGGGCGCTGCACGTTCAGCCTCGACATCCGCGCCACCACCGACGCGGTGCGCGATGCCTGCGAGCGCGATGTGCTCCGCAAACTGCAGGAGATCTGCGAGCGCCGCGGGCTCACCTTTACCACCGAGCAGACCGTGCGTGCGCCGGCCGCGCCCAGTGCGCCGGCGTGGCAGGCCCGCTGGGAGCGGGCGGTGCAGGCGCTGGGCCTGCCGCTGGTGAGAATGCCCAGCGGCGCCGGCCACGATGCGATGAAGCTGCACGAGGTGATGCCGCAGGCGATGCTGTTCCAGCGTGGCCTGAATGCCGGCATCAGCCACAACCCGCTGGAGGCGATCACCAACGACGACACCGAGTTGTCGCTGCGTGCGTTGCAGCGGCTGCTCGAAGGCCTTGCACAGGAGGCACGATGAAGGGCGGCCGCCCAAAACCCGGCAATGACGACACCCGTCCGGTGCCCAACGGCGACGAGACGCGCCCGGTTCCCACCGCCACCGCCGAGACGCCCGCGGAGCGCGCAAGCAGTGGCTACGCGGGCCTGGATTGCTGGGTCGACGAGCACTTCGACGAGGAAGTGCGCTTCCTGCAGGAACTGGTGCGCGTGCCCACCGACACGCCGCCCGGCCACAACGCGCCGCACGCCGAACGCACCGCCGAGATGCTGGGCTTGATGGGTCTGGCCGCCGAGCGCCACAAGGTACCCGAGGCGGTGGTCAAGAGTGCCGGCCTGATGTCGATCACCAACCTGATCGTGCGCCACCGCTTCGGCGACGGGCCCACCATCGCGCTCAACGCGCACGGCGACGTGGTGCCGCCCGGCGACGGCTGGACGCACCATCCTTATCGCGCCGAGATCGTCGACGGCAAGCTCTACGGCCGCGCGTCAGCGGTGAGCAAGAGCGACTTCGCGACCTACACCTATGCGCTGCGCGCGCTGATCGACAGCGGCGCCACGCTGCGCGGCGCGGTGGAGCTGCACTTCACCTACGACGAGGAGTTCGGCGGCGAGCTCGGGCCCGGTTGGCTGCTCAACCTCGGGCTCACGCAGCCCGACGTGCTGATCGCCGCCGGCTTCAGCTACCAGGTGGTGGTGGCGCACAACGGCTGCCTGCAGCTGGAGGTCACGCTGCACGGGCTGGCCAGCCATGCGGCCTATCCGGAAACCGGCGTCGACGCGCTGCAGGCCGCCAACAAGCTGCTGACTGCGCTGTATGCGCACAACGACGTGCTGCGCACGCGCCGCTCCAAGGTGCCGGGCATCGAACACCCGTACCTCAACGTCGGCCGCATCGAAGGCGGCAGCAACACCAACGTGATCCCCGGCAAGGTGGTGCTCAAGCTCGACCGGCGCATGATCCCCGAGGAGGATGCGTCGCAGGTGGAGGCCGAGGTGCGCGAGCTGATCACCTCGACCGTCGCGCACTACGACGGCATCCGCCTGGAGATCAAGCGGCTGCTGCTGGCGACGTCGTTGCAAGCGTCGCCCAACAACCACGTGCTGGTGGCGGCACTGCAGCGCCACGCGCTGGCGGTGTTCGGCGAAGCGATTCCGATGTCGGGCACGCCGCTGTACACCGACGTGCGGCTGTACGGCGCGCTGGGCATTCCGGCGGTGATCTACGGTGCCGGGCCGCGCACGGTGCTCGAATCCAACGCCAAGCGCGCCGACGAGCACCTGCTGCTCGAAGACCTGCGGCGCGCCACCAAGGTGGTGGCACGCACGCTGCACGATCTGCTGGCGTGATAGCGCCGATGCGGCGGCGCGGCCGCATCGGCTCGGACGCACGGTGTCACGCTCGGGGCGCGATCCCGACATCGGGCTGCGCGGCAACGCTCGGGCGCTATCATCGTTGCGGGTGCAGCGCCGCTGCGCTGCAGGAGACAAGCGTGAGCGAAGGTGCCGACGACGACCGCCGCTTTGCCCTGGCCGCCACGCTGCGCGACGGCAGGCCGGTGACGATTCGCGTGATGCGCCCGGACGACCGCGAGCGCATCGTGGCGGCGTTCGGCAAACTCGACGCCGACACGATCTACACGCGCTTCTTCTCGCCGCGCAGGGAGATCCCGGCCTCAGCGCTCGAGCGCATTGCGGCGATCGACTTCGAGCGCCTGGCCGGCCTGGTGGTGACCATCGGCAGCGGTGCCGACGAAACCGTGATCGGCAGCGCCACCTACGTCGGCAGCGTGGCCGGCGATGGCGCCCGGGTCGCCGAAGTGGCGTTCACGATCGAAGAGGACTACCAGCGCCAGGGCCTGGCCAGCAAGCTGCTGGCGGCGCTGGCCGAGCTGGCACGGCGGCACGGCATCGTGCGCCTCGAGGCCGATGTGCTGAGCGCCAATGCGGCGATGCTGGCGGTGTTCCAACGCAGCGGCCTGCCGATGCGCAGGCGCAGCGAGGGCGGCGTGGTTCACCTGACGATGGACCTCGCACCGCGAGCGGGCTGACCATGGCCGGGCCTGCGCAAGACCCTTCCGCCACCGCCATGCCACCGGTCGATGTGCTGGTGGCGTCCGATGGCCGCGTGCTCGACCCGATCGATCGCGTCTCCGAGGTGCTGTTCGGCCTGTTCATGGTGCTCACGTTCACCGGCACGCTCAGCGTGGCCACGGCCGGCCGCGAGGACGTGCGCACGATGTTGATCGCGGCAATCGGCTGCAACATCGCCTGGGGCTTCGTCGACGCCGTCATGTATGTGCTGCGCACGCTGGTCACGCGCAGCCGCGGCGCTACGCTGTGGCACGCGCTGCGCGCCACCGGCAGCCCCGAGAGAGCGCAGCGAGCCATCGCCGAGCACGTCGGGCCGTTGGGCGCCGGGCTCGACGCGGCTGCGCTCGATCGCTTGCATCGCTGGCTGCTTGCGCAGCCGGTGCACGCCGGCCCATCACTGCGCGTGACCGCACATGACCTGAAGGCGGCGTGCGGCGTCTTTCTGCTGGTGTTCGCATCGACCATTCCGGTGGTGCTGCCGTTCCTGTTCGCCATCGAACTCAAGCTGGCGATGCGCATCTCTGCCGCGATCGCGGGGGTCATGATGTTCTATTGCGGCGTGGTCTGGGCTCGCTATGCCGGCCTGCCGCGCTGGAAGACCGGGTTGGCGCTCCTGCTGGTGGGCGCAGTGGTCGAGGCGATCATCATCGCGCTGGGCGGCTGAAGCGCCAACTCGCGCGGGCCATGACGTTGCAGCAGCCACTGCACCCTCTGCGCCACGCCCATGCGGTGGCGCGCGCGGCCGCCCGTGTGCACTCGAGCGCGCTGTTTTACGACTGCTCGTTCTGGAAGCAGCCGCGTTGAGTTCGAGCGCTGCAGCGTCCCCGGGTTGGCGCGCCCGGCTCGACCTCGCGGTGCGCCTGGACAGCGAGCAACGCTGCGTGGTGCATGGCGCGCACGAAGGCCCGCTGCGGGTGCTGAAGACACTGCATCCCGAGGGGCCCTCGATCGCGCACCAGGTGTTGGTGCACCCGCCGGGCGGCATCGTCGGTGGCGATCGGCTCGCGATCACGCTGCAGCTGCAGCCGCGCGCACATGCGGTGATCACCACGCCGGGCGCCACGCGCTTTTACCGCAGCGCGGGCGCAGCCGCCGAGCAACACGTGCGCGCCACGCTGCAAGAGGGTGCCCGCCTGGAATGGCTGCCGCTGGAAGCGATCGCGCACAGCGGCTGCATCGCCGAGAACCATGCGCAATTCGAGCTCGCCGTCGGCGCCGAGATGATCGGCTGGGATGTGCTCGCTCTGGGTTTGCCGGCCTCGGGCGAGGCCTTCACGGCCGGGCGATTCACGCAACACCTGGAGCTGCCCGGCGTGTGGCTCGAACGCGGCGTGATCGACAGCGCCGACGCCAGGCTCTTGCAATCGCCACTCGGCCTTGCCGGCCGCAGCACCTTGCTGACGCTGTGGTTCGCGTGCGGCCAGCCGATGGCGACGCCGCGCATCGACGCGATGGTGGACGCGGCGCGCGAGCGCATGCCGGCGCACGATGCCGATGCCGTCGTGGCCGGCGTCACGGCACTGCAGCAGCGCGTGATCGTGCTGCGTGCGCTGGCGCACCGCGTCGAGCCGGCGATGGCGCTGGCGCAAGCCGTGCGTGCCGCATGGCGCGGCGTGGCGTGGCAGCTCGAACCCACGGCACCGCGGGTGTGGCGCACCTAGTGGCCGGGGGGCGGTGCGCAGCGGGCTGCAGCGCAGCCGCGATCAACGCAGGATGCCGTAGGGGCCGCCGCGCTTGAGCGCCGCCTGGTAGGCGGGCCGTGCATGGATGCGCGCCAGGAAGTCGGCGAGCCGCGGGTACTGCGCGCCAAGGCCGCCTCGCACTGCCGCCACTTCGAGTGGAAAGCTCATCTGCACGTCTGCGGCGCTGAACTCGCTGCCGGCGAACCACGGCCGGCCAGCCAACTCGCTCTCCATGAAGTCCAGCTGCCGCTTGATGTTGGGCATGACGAAGCCATTGAGCACCGTGTCGGCAATGCGCCGCGCGATCGGCTTGACGAAGAACGGTCCCGCTTTCTTGATGCGCCCCAGCACCAGCGTCATCACCAGTGGCGGCATCGCCGAGCCCTCGGCGAAGTGCAGCCAGTAGGTGTAGCGCCGATGCTCGGGCGTGCCCGCGCTCGGCCGCAACTTGCCACCGGCGCGGTCGACCAGGTACTCGATGATCGCGCCGGTCTCGGCCATCGTGACGTCACCGTCGGTGATGACGGGCGATTTGCCCAGTGGATGCACCTGCAGCAGCTCGGGTGGCGCCAGGTTGGTGGTGGCGTTGCGCTGGTAGTGCTTGATGTCGTAGGGCAGGCCGAGCTCTTCGAGCAGCCACAGCACACGCTGCGAGCGCGAGTTGTTCAGGTGGTGGACGGTGATCATGGCGGGTGTGCAAAGCAACCGCCCCATTGGATCGGCGCCGTCGCGGCCCGGCCGTCGGTGGTAACCCTTGGCGCAAGCGCCTTGCGCGCGTGCCCCTTCAGATCGACATGCGTTCGCGCACGCCGTCGACTGCCATCGCGGCGCCGGCACCGCGGGCGACGATCTCGCCGCGCTCCATCACCAGGTACTGGTCGGCCAGCTCGGCGGCGAAGTCGTAGTACTGCTCCACCAGCACGATGGCCATCGTCTTGCGGCCCGCCAGCATGCGGATCACGCGGCCGATGTCTTTGATGATGCTGGGCTGGATGCCTTCGGTGGGCTCATCGAGCAGCAGCAGCTTCGGCCCCGCGGCCAACGCGCGCGCGATCGCCAGTTGCTGCTGCTGGCCGCCCGACAGATCGCCGCCGCGGCGGTTGATCATTTGCTTGAGCACCGGGAACAAGTCGAACAGCTCGCCGGGCACAACGGCGCCGGAAGCCTGCGACGCCAGCCCCATGCGCAGGTTCTCTTCGACCGTGAGGCGCGCGAAGATCTCCCGGCCCTGCGGCACGTAGCCGATGCCGCGGCGCACGCGCTCGTACGGCGTGGCGTGCGTGATGTCGGTGCCGTCGAGCAAGACGGTGCCGGTCTTGACCGGCACCACGCCCATCAGGCTCTTCAACAGCGTGGTCTTGCCGACACCGTTGCGGCCGAGCACCACCGTGACCTCGCCCACGCGCGCTTCGAAGCCGACGCCGCGCAGGATGTGCGAGCCGCCGTAGTACTGGTTGATGCCGAGCAGTTGCAACATCGTTCAGCGACCTACGCGGTACGGGTTCAATCCTTCAAAACGGAGCATCTCCATCTTGTGCCTCATTCTGGAACCCCCTCCCGGAGGGGGGCTCGGGGGAGCAAAGCATTCCACCGCAGGTGTACCTGGGCGCTAGCGCCCCAGGTACACCTCGACCACCTTGTCGTTGGCCTGCACGTCGGCGAGCTTGCCTTCGGCCAGCACGCTGCCTTCGTGCAGCACCGTCACCTTCTTGTGCCCCTGCGTCAGCAGCTCGACGAACTTCATGTCGTGCTCGACCACCACCAGAGAGTGCTTGCCCTCGAGCGACAGAAACAGCTCGGCGGTGCGCTCGGTCTCTTCGTCGGTCATGCCCGCCACCGGCTCGTCGAGCAGCAACAGCTTGGGGTCTTGCATCAGCAGCATGCCGATCTCGAGCCATTGCTTCTGGCCGTGCGACAGCAGCCCCGCGGTGCGCTGCGCGTCGGCGCGCAGGTGGATCAAGGTGAGCACCTGGCCGATGCGCTCGAGCTGCGCGCCGCTCAGGCGCGACAGCAGCGAGGCGCGCGCGCGGCGGTCGGCCGACAGGGCGAGTTCGAGGTTCTCGAACACGCTCAGTTCCTCGTACACGGTGGGCTTCTGGAACTTGCGGCCGATGCCGATCTGCGCGATCTCGGGCTCGGCCAGGCGCAGCAGATCGATGGTCGAGCCGAAGAACGCGCGGCCGGTGTCGGGCCGCGTCTTGCCGGTGATGCAATCCATCATCGTGGTCTTGCCGGCGCCGTTGGGGCCGATGATGCAGCGCAACTCGCCCACGTTGACGGTGAGCGACAGCGCGTTGAGCGCCTTGAAGCCGTCGAAGCTGACGGTGATGTCTTCGAGGTACAGCGCCACACCGTGCGCGAAATCGGGCTCGCCCACCTTGATCAGCCGCCCGAACGATGCCGCTCGGCCGCCCGATGCGGTGGCGCGGGTCGCTTGCTTCTGCGCATAGGCCTCGCGGCGCCTGGCGCCTTCTTCCATGAGGTCGGGCGTCATGCTCGGCTCTCCTTGCGCTTGCGCAGCAGGCCGATCAATCCGTTGGGCAGGAACAGCGTCACCGCGATGAACAGCGCGCCGAGAAAGTACAGCCAGAACTCGGGAAACGCCGCCGTGAACCAGCTCTTGGCGCCGTTGACGAAAAACGCGCCGATGATCGGCCCGATCAGCGTGGCGCGGCCGCCCACCGCCGTCCAGATCGCGATCTCGATCGACGCCGCCGGGCTCATCTCGCTCGGATTGATGATGCCCACCTGCGGCACGTACAAGGCGCCGGCGATCGCGCACATCACCGCCGACAGCGTCCAGATCGAGAGTTTGTAGGCCACCGGGTTGTAGCCGGTGAACATGACGCGGCTCTCGGCGTCGCGGATGGCCTGCAGCACGCGGCCGTACTTGCTGTTCACGATCGCGCGCGCCATCAGGTAGAACGCCACCAGCACGACGCCGGTGATGGCGAACAGCGTCACGCGCATCTGCGGCGTGGCCACCGCGATGCCGAGGATGCGTTTGAAGTCGGTGAAGCCGTTGTTGCCGCCGAAGCCCGTCTCGTTGCGGAAGAACAAGAGCATCGCGGCGAACGTCATCGCTTGCGTGATGATCGAGAAGTACACGCCCTTGATGCGCGAGCGAAACGCGAACCAGCCGAACACGAAAGCCAGCAGGCCCGGCACCACCACTACCATCGCGAGCTGGAACACGAAGCTGTCGCTGAAGGTCCAGTGCCAGGGGTAGACCTTCCAGTTGAGGAACACCATGAAGTCGGGCATGTCGGCCTTGTACTGGCCGTCGCGCCCGATCTGGCGCATCAGGTACATGCCCATCGCATAGCCGCCGAGCGCAAAGAACAGGCCGTGGCCGAGCGACAGGATGCCGGTGTAGCCCCAGATCAGATCCATCGCCAGCGCGCAGATCGCGTAGCACAGGATCTTGCCGGCCAAGCTCACGGTGTAGTCGCTGATGTGGAATACGCTGTCGGCGGGCACCACCAGGTTGAGCACCGGCACGCCCACCGTGATGACGAGAATCACTGCGATGACCGCGATCCAACCGCTCGCACCGAGCAGCAAGCCGCGGCGTTGTTGCAGGTCCGACGGTATAGAAGCGACCGCGCTCATTGGGGTCTCTGCTCACTGCGTGAGAGCGGGCCGGTCTCGCCCGGCTGGCGAGCTACTTTCATTTGCGGCCCCAAATGAAAGTAGCCAAAGCAAAGGGGCTCAATACGATTTGGCTCGTTGACGTGGCAGCAAACCACGAACAAGGCCGGTTCGCCTCGCCGCACCGTCTTTCGCGGATGCATCGCATCCGTGGCCAACGAGCGTTTGAGCTGAACCCACGTAGCTCGGGGGTTGTTGCCATGCAAATCGGTCAAATCGGTGTTCAGGCCCTTTGCTTTGGTTACTTTCATTTGGGCCGGCAAATGAAAGTGACCGCCTGCGGGGCGCGACCCGCGGGCTCTCACGCAGTGAGAAAAAGCCGAACTCATGCTTCAGCACTCCGGCCTTTGAGCGCAAACAACCCTTGCGGCCGCTTCTGGATGAAGATGACGATGAACACCAGCACCATGATCTTGGCGAGCACCGCGCCGGCAAAGCCCTCGAGCACCTTGTTGAGCACGCCCAGTCCGAGGCCCGCCACCACGGCGCCGGTGAGCTGGCCCACACCGCCCAGCACCACCACCATGAACGAGTCGACGATGTAGCTCTGGCCGAGGTCGGGCCCGACGTTGCCGATCTGGCTTAATGCGCAGCCGGCCAATCCCGCGATGCCCGCGCCGAGCGCGAACGCGGCCATGTCGACGCGTGCGGTGTTGACGCCCACGCAGGCGGCCATGCGGCGGTTCTGCGTCACGCCGCGCACGAACAAGCCCAGCCGCGTGCGCGCGATCAGCAGCGCCATGCCCGCCAGCACCAGCGCGGCAAAGATCAGGATCGCAATGCGGTTGTAGGGCAGCGTCAGGTTGGGCAGCACCTGCACGCCGCCCGACAGCCACGACGGGTTCTCGACGCCGACGTTCTGTGCGCCGAAGGTCGTGCGCACGGTCTGCATCAGCACCAGGCTGATGCCCCAGGTGGCCAGCAGCGTTTCCAGCGGCCGGCCGTAGAGCCAGCGGATCACCGTGCGCTCGAGCACCACGCCCACCGCGGCCGACGTCAGGAACGACACCGGAATCGCCACCACCACGTAGGCATCGAAGGCGCCGGGCCAGTAGGCCTTGAACAGGTTCTGCACCACGTACGTGGCGTAGGCGCCGATCATCATCAGCTCGCCGTGCGCCATGTTGATCACGCCCATCAGGCCGTACGTGATGGCCAGGCCCAGCGCGACCAGCAGCAAGATGCTGCCCAGGCTGGCGCCGGTGAACAGCAGGCCCAGGCGCTCGCCCCAGGCCAGGCGCGACTGCACGGCATCGAGCGACGCCTGGATGATCAGCTTCACCTGCGCATCACTCTCTACCGACAAGCGCTCCAACAGCAGCGAGCGGGTGGCCGGTTCGTGGCTGGCGGCCAGCGCCTTGGCCGCGGCCAAGCGCTTGTCCTTGTCGGCCGATGAGATCAGCACCGCCGACTTCAGCACACCGAGCTGCGCCTTCAGCGCGGCGTCGCTCTCCTGCGCTTCGGCCTTCTCCAGCAGGCCGAGCTTGCCTTCGTCGACCTGATCTCTCAACTCGTTGATCGCCTTGGCGCGTACGTCGCGCTCGGGCGCGAACAGCGCCAGCGCGGCCAGCGCCGACTCCATCTCGCGGCGCATGCGGTTGTTGTTGACCACGTCTTCAGCGCCGGCGGGCAGCGTGGCCTGTGCGCCGCTGCCGGCCTCGACCACCTTGCCGTCGCGCACGACGAAGGCCTTGCCGCCCGCGACCTTCACTTCGTCGGCCAACACGGACTGCAAGAACGGCACCAGCGCAGGGTCGCCGGCGGCCACCGTCTCGTTCAGCGCCGCAATGCGCTCGTCGCTGTCGCCGGTGGCGATGCGCGCCGCCTGCTCGGGCGTGAGGGCCCACGCAGGCGACAACGCGAGAAACGACAGACAAAAGATCAGTCGAAGCAGCACGCAGCAGCCCCAAGAGAGAATCAACCAAGGGCGACGTCAGCCCGCCCGATCAAGCAGACGCCGTGGATCCGGCTTGGCCGGTCCACTGGCGTCGCCCCCTGGGGGAGGCGGCCGCCAGGCCGCTACGGGGGGGTCACTTCTTCTCCGGCTCGTCCTTCTTGCCCTTGTTCTCCGGAATGAACGGACTCCACGGCTGGGCCTTCACCGGGCCCGGCGTCTTCCACACCACGTTGAACTGGCCATCGGCCTTGACCTCTCCGATGAACACCGGCTTGTGCAGGTGATGGTTCTTCGGGTCCATCGTCGACATGAAGCCACCTGGCGCCGGGAAGGTCTGACCAGCCATCGCGGCGATCACCTTGTCGGTGTCGGTGCTGCCCGCCTTCTTGACCGCTTGCGCCCACATGTGGATGCCGATATAGGTGGCCTCCATCGGGTCGTTCGTCAGCGGCTTGTCCTTGTGGCCGGCGATGCCCTTGGCCTTGGCGTAGGCGGACCATTCCTTGATGAAGTCCGTGTTGGCCGGGCTCTTGATCGACATGAAGTAGTTCCACGCGGCGAGGTGACCGACGAGCGGCTTGGCGTCGACGCCGCGCAGTTCTTCCTCACCGACCGAGAACGCCACCACCGGCACGTCGGTGGCCTTCAGGCCCTGGTTGCCGAGTTCCTTGTAGAACGGCACGTTGGAGTCGCCGTTGATGGTGGACACCACCGCGGTCTTCTTGCCCTCGGAGGCGAACTTCTTGATCTTGGCGATGATGCTCTGGTAGTCGGAGTGCCCGAACGGGGTGTACTCCTCCATGATGTCGTCATCCTTGACGCCCTTGCTGTGCAGGAACGCCCGCAGGATCTTGTTGGTGGTGCGCGGGTACACGTAGTCGGTGCCCAGCAGCACCCAGCGCTTGGCCGCGCCGCCGTCTTTGCTCATCAGGTATTCCACCGCCGGGATCGCCTGCTGGTTCGGCGCGGCGCCGGTGTAGAACACGTTCTTGCTGAGCTCCTCGCCCTCGTACTGCACCGGGTAGAACAGCAGCGAGTTCAGCTCTTCATACACCGGCAGCACGCTCTTGCGCGACACGCTGGTCCAGCAGCCGAAGGTGACGACCACCTTGTCCTGGCTGATCAGCTGGCGCGCCTTCTCGGCAAACAGCGGCCAGTTGGACGCCGGGTCGACCACCACCGGCTCGAGCTTCTTGCCGAGCAAGCCGCCCTTGGCGTTGATCTCGTCGATGGTCATCAGGACCGTGTCCTTGAGCACCGATTCGGAGATCGCCATCGTGCCCGACAGCGAATGCAGCACGCCGACCTTGATGGTTTCCTGCGCAAACACGGGCAACGACATCGCACCTGACAGTGCGATTGCGGCGCTCAACGACTTGAGCGCGAAACGACGATTCATTCTGGCTTCTCCTGGTTAGCCCCGAGGCAGGGCGTGTGTTCCTCGGGGGCCTTGGTCGCAAGCCCCGTGCCAGGCACGACCCGCAGCGCTGCACAGCGCCACCCAAGGGAACGAGTCTTCTTGGCACAGGCGCGCATCGCTGATGCACCGCGAGGCGGCACCAGATTCGCCCGCCTTGGCTCGAAAGTGGTGCGCTGAGCGCCAAGTCAGGCACCAGGCCCCGGCAAAGTGCGTGGCATGGTCATTGCTCGCCGGCATGCACAATCACGCCCGCCGACACCCCGATAGCCATCAGACCCGCCGATGGACCTGACACCGCGCGAGAAGGACAAGCTGCTGATCTTCACCGCCGCGCTGCTGGCCGAGCGTCGGCGTGCGCGTGGGCTCAAGCTCAATCACCCCGAGGCGGTGGCGCTGATCACAGCGGCCATCGTGGAAGGCGCGCGCGATGGCAAGTCGGTGGCGCAACTGATGAGCGACGGCAAGTCGGTGCTGTCGCGCGCCGACGTGATGGACGGTGTGCCAGACATGATTCCCGAGATCCAGGTCGAGGCCACGTTTCCCGATGGCACGAAATTGGTGACCGTGCACCAACCCATCACTTGAACCGCTGATGCTGCAGAAGCCCATGAAGACTCTGACCGGGACGACCCGCAGGGCCAAGGGAGTCCGATGATTCCCGGCGAACTGCTCACGGACCCGGGCGAGCACGTGCTCAACCCCGGGCGCCGCACGTTGACGGTGGTGGTCGAGAACACCGGCGATCGGCCGATCCAGGTGGGCTCGCACTACCACTTCGCCGAGACCAACGGCGCGCTGAAGTTCGACCGCCAGGCCGCGCGCGGCATGCGCTTGAACATCGCGTCAGGCACCGCGGTGCGTTTCGAGCCGGGCCAGCAACGCACGGTGGAGCTGGTGGACTACTCGGGCGCGCGCGTGGTGGTCGGCTTTCGCGGCCTCGTGCAAGGAAGACTCTGAGCATGGTGACCCTCGCACGACGCGCCTATGCCGAGATGTTCGGCCCCACCGTGGGCGACCGCGTTCGCCTGGCCGACACCGACCTCGTGATCGAGGTCGAGCACGATCACACGCTGCGTGCCGGCGGCTACGGCGAAGAGGTGAAGTTCGGCGGCGGCAAGACCATCCGCGACGGCATGGGCCAGGGCCAGGCGGTCAATGGGCCCAACCCTCACGAGGCGGCCGACTGCGTGATCACCAACGCGCTGATCGTCGACCACTGGGGCATCGTGAAGGCCGACATCGGCATCAAGCGCTCGCGCATCGCGGCCATCGGCAAGGCCGGCAACCCCGACGTGATGAACGGGGTCGACATCGTGATCGGCCCGGGCACCGAGATCATCGCCGGAGAGGGGATGATCGTCACCGCCGGCGGCATCGACAGCCACATCCACTT
>JBIODO010000064.1:0-13705 GCA_044445225.1 Burkholderiales bacterium | reverse complement strand
CGACGCCCACCGACAGCCGCACCGCGTTGGGTGCGATGCCGGCCACCCGCATCTGCTCGTCGTTCATCGTGCCGCGCCACATCGCTGCGGCGTGCACGACCAGGCTCTCGACGCCACCGAGGCTCACCGCCTGGCGCGGCAGCGTGAGCGCGTGCACGAAACGGCTCGTCTCGTCGTAGCCACCGCGGATCACGACGTTCATGACGCCGCCGAAGCCCGTCATCTGCGCGGTCGCGAGGGCATGCTGCGGGTGCGACGGCAGGCCCGGATAGAACACCCGTTCCACCCGCGGCTGCTGCTCGAGCCAGCGCGCCAGCTCGAGCGCGCTGGCGTTGTGCTGGCGCACGCGCAAGGCCAGCGTGCGCAGCCCGCGCAGCAGCAGCCACGCGTCCATCGGACTGAGCGTCGCACCGAGGCAGATCTGCGTCGCCCACAGCGCATCGATCAATGCGCGCGGGCCGATCACCGCGCCGGCGGTGAGGTCGTGGTGGCCGCCCAGGTACTTGGTGGCGCTGTGCACGACCAAGTCGATGCCCAGCGCCAGCGGCTGCTGGTTCAACGGGCTGGCGAAGGTGTTGTCGCACACGCTCAAGGCGCCCTGCGCCCGCGCCAGCCGGGCGACGGCTGCGAGATCGGTCAACGCGCAGGTCGGGTTGACCGGCGTCTCGGTCATCACCAGCCGCGTGCCCGGTGCGATGGCGCGTTCCCATTGCGCGAGGTCGGTCTGGTCGACCAGCGTGCAACGCACGCCGAAGCGCGGCAGCAGCTCGGAGAAGTGTTTGGCGCTGGCCATGTAGTGGTTGGTCTGCGCCACAACGTGGTCGCCGGCCTTCAGCAAGCCCAGCAAGACCAGCGAGATGGCACCCATGCCCGAAGCGGTGAGCAGCGCGTCGTGGCCGTCGGCGGCGCCGCCTTCGAGCGCCACCAGTTGTGCCGCCAGCTGCTCGTGCAGCGGATTGCCGTAGCGCGTGTAGTAACGCGCGTGGCGCGGCTGGCTCGCCATCGCCGCGAACTCTTCGGCATCACGCGCCGCGAAGGTGGCGCTGTAGACAATGGGCGGCACGATGGCCGAGTCGCCATCGTCGCTGCGCACGCCTTGCGCGCACAGCGTCTCGGGGCTGGGCTTGGTGGTCATCGTCTCTTGGGTCTAAAGGCTGCGTGAGGCGCGCATCATGCCGTGAGACGCGCGTGATGCGGTGCTGCCGCACAATGCGCCGGCACTTCAAATGCTACGCCCGCGGCCATGAACACCGTCGCCATTGCCAGCCCACCGCAGGCGCGCAGCCGAACCGGCTGGCTGGTGGCGTGGGCGCTGTTCTGGGTGTTGATGGCCACCGTGTCGGTGCAGGACCACCTGCGCGACGTGCGTGGCGAGTGGTGGAAGCCGCTGTTGTGGGAGGGCACCTCGTGCGCGGTGGCCAGCGTGATGCTGGGCGTGTTGTGGCACCGCGCGCCGCGGCACGACGGCTGGCTGACGCGGCCGGCGCGCTGGTTTGCGCTGCAACTGCGCTGGCTGCCGCTGTTGGCGCCGCTGTTCGTGACCGCCATCTATTCGCTGCGCCATGCGATCTACGCGCTGCTCGGCCAGACCTACACGCATCCGGGGTGGGGGCAGGTCTACCTGTACGAGTGCACCAAGTTCTCGTTGTTCTTCATGTTGTTCGTGGCCATCGTGTTCGGCGTGCGCACGCATGCGGCGCTGGCCGAGCAGCAGCTGCGCACGCAGGCGGCGCAACTCGCGCAACTGACCCAGCAGCTGGAGCCGCACTTCCTGTTCAACGCGTTGAACACCATCGCCTCGACCCTTCACGGCAAGCCCGACCTTGCCGACTCGCTGCTCACCCGGCTGGCTGCGTTGCTGCGTGCCACTACCGATCTGACGCGGCGGCCGAGCTGCACGCTCGATGAAGAGTTGCGGCTGGTCGACGGCTATGCGGCCATCATGTGCGAACGCTTTGCCGACCGCGTGAGTCTGCGTGTCGAGATTGATCCCGACGCACGCGCCTGCCGCGTGCCGACGCTGGCGATCCAGCCGCTACTGGAAAACGCGTTTCGCCACGGTGTCGAGCGATCGAGCGAGCCCACCGAGCTGACGCTGCGCGCGCGGCGCGCGGGCGATCGGCTGCGCGTCGAGGTCGAACAAAGCCGCGGCGAGGTGCCGCACGATGCGGCCGCCGGCGTGGGCCTGGGCACGCTGCGCGAGCGCCTGATGGCCATGCACGGCGATCGCGCACAGGTGGGCCTCGCACCCCGCGAAGGCGGCGGCGTGGTGGCCTGGTTCGAACTGCCCGCGCAAGCGTGAACGGCGTCAGCGCGCGGCAGCAAACGACGATGCCCGCTGCGACGCTGCGCGTGCTGGTGGTCGACGACGAGGCCCCGGCGCGCGCCCGCTTGCGCCGCCTGCTGCTGGCGCATCCGCAGATCGAGGTGGTGGCCGAGGCACGCAACGGCCGCGAGGCACTCGAACTCAGTGCGACGCACGCGCCCGATGCATTGTTCCTCGACGTGCAGATGCCCGAAGTCGACGGCCTGAGCGTGGCCGCGTCGCTGCCCGATCCGGCACCGGCGATCGTGTTCGTGACTGCGTTCGATCACTACGCGCTGCCGGCCTTCGACGCCGCGGCGCTCGACTATCTGCTCAAGCCGGCCGATGCCGAGCACGTGGCGCGCGCGGTGCAGCGCCTGCTGGCTCGCGGCACCCAGCGCCCGGGTTCGCCGCGCCCGGCGCCGAGCCAGCTGGTGATTCCCGATCGCGGCCGCACCTGGGTGATCGCAGTCGGCGACATCGAGTGGCTGGAGGCCGCCGACAACTACGTGGTGGTGCACGCGGGCGCGCGCTCGCCGCTGCTGCGGCGCACGTTGACCGCGCTGCTGGCGGACCTCGGCGATGCCTTCGTGCGCACACAGCGCGGCGCGGCGGTGGCGCTGGCGCACGTGAGCTCGCTGCAGTCGCTGCCCAAGGGCGATGCGCAGGTGCTGATGCGCAGCGGCGCGCAAGTGCCGTGCTCGAGGCAGTTTCGCGGCCACTTGATGCAGCGGTTGCGGCCGCACGGCTGAACCGTCCGTCTCGCCCCGACGGCGGCCCGCTTCGCCCCGGCGCGCTGGCGCGCCCGCGGCGGCGTGGCTAGCGTGTCAACACACCGTCAGCCCGAGGACAACCCGTGCACACCCCCCACGCCGCACCCTCACCGTCGCGCCTGCTGTTCCTCGATTGGCTTCGCATCGGCGCCTTTGCGCTGCTGGTGCTCTACCACGTGGGCATGTACTACGTGAGTTGGGAGTTCCACGTCAAGAGCCCCCACGCAGGGCCGGCGCTCGAACCGTGGATGCGGCTGTCGTCGCCGTGGCGGCTGTCGCTGCTGTTCCTGATCTCGGGTGCGGCCACATCGTTCATGCTGCAACGCGACGGCGCCAGCGGGCCGCTGCTCGCCTCGCGCAGCAAGCGGCTGCTGTGGCCGCTGCTGTTCGGCATGGCGGTGATCGTGCCGCCGCAGTCGTACTTCGAGGTCGTGCAGCAGCACGGCTACGCGGGCAGCTTCTTCGATTTCATGCGCCTGTACGCCAGCGGCTATGGCGGCTTTTGCAAGGGCGACGGCCGTTGCCTGATCCTGCCGACCTGGAACCATTTGTGGTTCGTGGCCTACCTGTTCGTCTACACGCTGGTGCTGTGGTCGCTGCTGCGGCTCGCGCCGCGCGCGCTTGAAGCCATCGCGGCGGCGCTGGCCCGCGCGCTGCGCGGCGCGGCGTTGCTGTGGCTGCCGATCACCGTGCTGGCGCTGCTGCGGCTGGCACTCGTCGATCGCTACCCGGCAACGCATGCGCTGGTGGGCGACTGGTATCTGCATGCGACGTATCTCGGCGTGTTCATCGTCGGTGCCGCCTGGGCGCGCGACCCTGCCGCATGGCAGCGCTGCGCCGAGATGCGCTGGCCCGCGGGCGTGGCCGCGCTCGCTGCGTGGGGCGTGATGCTGGCGCTGTCGACGTGGGTCTTCGGCACGCCGCAGCAAGCCCATTGGCTCTGGCTGGGGCGAGCCGCTTTCGCCGCGATGCAATGGTCGGCCATCGTCTGCGCGCTGGGATTCGCCAAGGTGCACCTGAACAGCGACCACCGCTGGCGCGCCACGCTCGCCGAGTGCGTGTTCCCCGTGTACATCGTGCACCAGACGTTGCTGATCGCGTTCGCGATGGCGTTGGCGCCGCTGCGCTGGCCCGCGGCCCTGGAGGGCCCGCTGCTGGTGGCGCTGACGTTCAGCGCGAGCCTGGCGGCCTACTTCGCGGTGCGGCGCGTGTCGTGGCTGCGGCCGTGGTTCGGCCTGACCGCGCCGGCCGCGCCGCCCGTGGCCGCGCCTGCCGCACTGCAGGTCGCGGACCGCAGCGCGCGATGAGGCGTCAGGCCGGCACCTCGTGGTTCTCGATGAACTCTTCCAGCGGCGGCGGCCCCCAGACGTAGAACGAGTCCTCCGGCGGGTGGTCGGCAGCGGGCCAGTCGAGGTCGTGCGGCACGAAGTCGATGTCGAACGAATACTCGGCGAAGCTGCCCCACGGGTCTTTCACGTAGTAGAAGTAGTTGGAGCCCAGCACGTGGCGGCCGACACCCCAGCCGCGCGTGTAGCCGGCGGTGCGCATCTGCTCGGAGCCGAGGCCCACCTCGTTGGCGCTGCCGACGTCCCAGCTCGAGTGGTGCAGGCCGGGCGCGTGCGACTTGGCGAACGCCACCAGGTGGTGGTCACTGCCGTGCGCGCCGTGCACAAACGCGATGCCGTCGCCGGAATGGTCCGACAGGCGCAGGCCGAGCACGTCGCGGCAGAACCCCACCATGCGCAGCACGTCGGGGGTGAACAGCAGCACGTGCGACAGGCGGCGCGGCCGCACCGGCTGCACCCGGCTGCGGCCCGGCGCTGCGCCGGCACCGGGAGCCACCGCCTGCGCGGCAGTCGGCACCGATTTCTGCGATGGCGATGACTTGGCGGCCACCACCAGTTGCAGCGGCACGCCATCGGGGCTGCGCAGCCACAGGCCCTCGCGGTCGGCCAGCGGATGCGGCTCGCAGCCCAGCCCAAGCTGCTGGATGCGCTCGCGAAAGGCCGGCACGTCTTCGGCAAAGATGCCGAAGCTCAAGTACTGCAGCTTCTTGCTGGCGCCCGCGGCGAACACCGAGCCCCAGCGCTGCGGATGGCCTACGGTGTGCAGATCGAGCCGCTGCGCGCTGCGCCGCACTTCGAGGCCGAATGCTTGATAGAAACGCTGGGCGGCGTCGAGTTCGGGCACGGTGAACACGAAGCGGTCGAGCGAGTGCACGCCGAGCACGCCCGGCCGGCGGGTTGTGGAGGTGGCAGCGGTGTCGGCCATCGAGCGGCTCCTTGGGGCTTAGCCCATCGCGATCAGTGTAGAACCCTGGCACGCTTTTGCGCGAGCCCCGGGTTCGCCCCAATGCCAAGCGACTTTGGCTTGCTACGCTGCGGCGTCGCTGCCGATCACCCCAAGAGGAACCCGATGAAACCGATCCCAGGCTGGCGCCGCGTTCTGGCTGGCGCGTCGTTGTTGTGGCTCGCCGCGCTCGCGCACGCGCAAACCCCGATCCGCATCGGCAGCACGCTGGCGCTGACCGGCCCGCTGTCGGCCACCGCGCAGATCCACAAGCTGGTGGGCGAGATCTACGTCGAACAGCTCAACAAGCGCGGCGGCCTGCTCGGCCGGCCGGTGGAATGGATCGTCAAGGACGACCAGTCCAAACCCGACGTGGCGCGCACGCTGTACGAGCAGCTGATCACCGCCGACAAGGTCGATCTGCTGATGGGCCCGTACGCCACCGGCGCCATCCTGTCGGCGATGGGCGTGGCGCAGCGCTACGACAAGGTGCTGATCCACCACACCTTCGGCATTCCGAACCTGGCGAAGTACGACATGCAGTTCCCGGCCTGGTCGCTCGGCCCGGACCCCGGCACCACCGTGCCGAACACGGTGTTCAACGCACTGGCCTCGGTGGGCAAGACACCCAAGACGATTGCGGTGGTGACCAGCAAGTTTCCCTCGCTGCACTTCATCTCGCTGGGTGCGCGCGAGGTGGCCAAGAAGCGCGGCATCGAGGAGGTGCTGTTTCTCGAGTATGAGTTCGGCAACCGCGATTTCGGGCCGATCGCCGCGCGCATCAAGGACGCCAAGCCCGACTTCGTATGGGTGGGCGCAATCGGCCTGGACGGCAACCTGCTGATCGACGCGATGAAGAAGCTCGACTACATGCCGCCGCTGCACTTCTACGTCTACCCGGCGCCGGGGCCGATGGTGAAGTCGCCCGACGCCGAGGGCGCGTTGAGCGTCAGCATCTTCGAGGATCACCCGCCGCTGAACACGCCGCCGGTGGCCGCCGAGTTCACCAAGACGTTTCGCGAGCGCGCCACCAAGGCGGGCCTGCCGGAGACCAACGTCGAGGTGCAGGCCGCGGCATCGTTCACCGCCTGGCAGATGCTGGAGGCCGCGGTCAACGGCACCAAGAGCCTCGACGACAAGGCGATCGCGGCCTGGCTGAAGTCCAACAAGGTCGACACCATCCAGGGCAAGCTGCGCTTCGACGGACCCAACAACTACGGCGACGACCTGATGCACGTGAAGCAGGTGCAAAACGGCCGCTGGCTGATCGTGTGGCCAGCCGACGTGGCCGCGCCCGGCGCCAAGTTGATCGTCAAGTGATGGCGTCGCGATGGGCAGCGGCGACGCTGCCCCGTCGGCGGCCCGGATCGACGATGACGCGGCGGCCCCAGCGTCCAGCGGGGCCGCGATGACGTTGCCCAGTGCGACGCTGCTGGCGCAGTCGGCGCTGTCGGGCCTGTTCGTCGGCTCGCTGTACGGGCTGATCGGACTGGGCCTGGGCCTGTCGTGGGGCCTGCTGCGCACGATCAACCTGGCGCACTTCGCGTTCGTCTTCGCGGCGGCCTACCTGTGCTATCAGCTGGTGGCCAGTAGCGGGGTCGACCCGCTGCTGACGCTCGTCGTGATCGTGCCGCTGTTCTTCGCGTTCGGCGCCGGCCTGCACTGGCTGGTGCAACGCTTCGAGGTGACGCCGCTGAACTCGCTGCTGGTCACCTTCGGCATCACCGCGATCATCGAGGCGGGCATCCAGGCGATCTGGAGCGCCGATTTCCGGCGCCTGGAATCGCACTACGGCCATGCCAAGTTCAAGTGGGGCGTGCTGTACCTGCCGGTGCCCGAGTTGATCACGCTCGGCGCGGCGCTCGCGTTGTCGCTGGCGATCTGGGTGCTGCTCAAGCACACCGACCTCGGCAAGGCGTTGCGCGCCGCTGCGCAGGATGCGCCGATCGCCGCCGCGTTCGGCGTCAACCAAGAGGCGCTGGCGCTGCTGCTGGCCGGCACCTGCGCGGCGCTGGCCGCGGTGGCCGGCGTGTGCCTGTCGTTGAGCTTCACGCTCGCGCCCTCGCAGATCTACGCCTGGATCGGCGTGGTCTTCGCCGCGGTGATGATGGGAGGTCTGGGCAGCGCACTGGGGCCGTTGGTGGCCGGCGTGGTGATCGGCGTCAGCGAGGCGCTGACGATGGCGGTCACCGCGCCGTCGTGGGCGCCGATCGTGTCGTTCACGCTGCTGATCGCGCTGCTGTTGCTGCGCCCGGGTCGCACGTGAACCCTGCCGGCCGATGAGGCGCTCGGTCGTCATCGCCATCCTCGCCGGCGGCGCGGCGCTGGCCTGCGTGCCGCTGCTGCACCTGCCGGCGTTCTACGAATCGATCCTGTACCTGGTGCTGCACTGGGTGCTGCTGGCCACGTCGTGGAACATCCTGTCGGGCTACTCGGGCTACTTCTCGTTCGGCCACGGCGCGTTCTTCGGCGCCGGCGTGTACACCACGGCAGTGCTGACGGCCAAGTTCGACTGGCCGTTTCTGGCCACGCTGCCGGTGGCCGCCGCGGTGGCCACCGCGCTCGGGGTTGCGCTCGGCGCCGTGGTGTTTCGCGTGCGCTCGGTGCGCGGCGAGGTGTTCGCGCTGCTGACGCTGGCCGTCACGTTCGTGCTCGCCACCATCGTGCTGAACACGCCGATCGACGGCGGCCCCGGCCTGGTTCTGAGCGCGGTGCCGGTGCCGCGCCTGGCGCCCACGCAGCCGGGCAGCTTCTACCTGCTGGCACTGGCCGGCGCGGTGGCCGCGCTCCTGATCGCCTACACGGTGCAGTACTCGCGCCTGGGCGTGGGGCTGTTCGCAATCCACGACGACGAGGATGCCGCCGAGGTGATGGGCGTGCCGACCTTTCGCTACAAGCTGGCCGCGCTGGCCATCTCGTGCGCGCTGGCGGGGCTGGCCGGCGGCGTGCACGCACTGTTCATCTCCTACGTCACCACCAGCGAGGTGTTTTCGATCACCGTGCCGCTGACGGTGATCCTGATGAGCGTGCTCGGTGGCACGCGCCATTGGGCGGGCCCTGCGGTCGGCGCCACCGTGATCACCGCGCTGCTGTATGCCTTCACCAAAGGCGACCTCGCGCTGGCCGGCAAGGCCACCACCGGTGCGGTGCTGATCGCGGCGATCCTGTTCATGCCACAGGGCATCGTGCCGCGCCTGCTGCAACGGCGTATGCGCGCGCCCGCCGCCGCTGTGTCGTCGGCACCAGCCGAGCAGGCGCCGATGGCTGCGCAGCAGCCGGTGCCAGCGCCCAGGCCAGCCCCAACGCCGCCGCGCTCGACAACGCCATCGCCGAGCGGCGAGTTGCTGCTGCGCACGCGGGCGCTCGCGAAATCGTTCTTCGGTGTGCAGGCGCTGGCGGGTGTCGATGTCGAGATCCGCCGCGGCGAGATCCTCGGCCTGATCGGCCCCAACGGCTCGGGCAAGTCGACCTTCATCAACGTGGTCAGCGGGCACTACACAGCCAGTGCGGGTGGCATTCAGTTCGAAGGCCGCGAGATCGCGCACCTGGCCGCGCACCGCATCGCGCACGCGGGCATCGCGCGCACCTACCAGATCCCACGACCGTTTGCGTACCTGAGCGTGCGCGACAACGTGGCTGCGGCGGCGATGTTCGGCGGCGCGGGGTTGTCGGCGTCGCAGGCGCGGCGCGAGGCCGACCATTGGCTCGGCTTCACCGGCCTGGCGGCCAAGGCCGACGCCCTGCCCGATGCGTTGAACCTGCACCAGCGCAAGTTCCTCGAACTGACCCGCGCGTTGGCATCGCGGCCGCGGCTGGTGTTGCTCGACGAGGTGCTGTGCGGCCTCAACCCGGCGGAGATCGACGATGCGATCGCGCTGATCCGGCGCATTCGCGACGACGGCACCACGGTGGTGTTCGTCGAGCACGTGATGCGCGCGGTGCTGGCACTGAGCGATCGCCTCGTCGTGTTGCACCACGGTCAGTTGCTCGCCGAAGGGCCGGCCGGAGAAGTGATGCGGCGCCCCGACGTGGTGGCGGCGTACCTGGGAGCGGCGCATGCTGCGAGTCACTGACCTCGAAGTGGCCTACGGCGCCGCGCCCGCGTTGTGGGGCGTGTCGATCGAGATGCATCGCGGCGAGCTGCTGAGCGTCGTCGGGCCCAACAGTGCCGGCAAGTCGACCCTGATCAACACCATCGCCGGGCTGTTGCGCGCGCGCGCCGGCACGATTCAGTTCGACGGCCGCGACATCACGCGGCTGCCACCGCACCGTTTCTGCGCCGAGGGCATCGCGATCGTGCCCGAGGGGCGGCGGCTGTTCGCCACCATGAGCGTGCTCGAGAACCTCGAGCTCGGCAGCCTGCTTGCGCGCTCGCGCGCGCAGCGCTCGAGCTCGCTCGAGCATGCGCTGGCGCTGTTCCCGGCATTGAAGGCCAAACTGCAAGATCAAGCGGCCTCGCTGTCCGGCGGCCAGCAGCAGATGGTGGCGGTGGCTCGTGCGCTGATGTCGAGGCCGAAGCTGCTGCTGCTGGATGAACCGTCGCTCGGCCTGTCACCGCTGGTGGTGCAAGACCTGTTCGCGGCGTTTCGACGCATCAGCGCCGAGGGCATGACGATGCTGCTGGTGGAGCAAAACGTGGCCATCGCGATGCAGATCGCGCAGCGCGTCTATGTGCTCGAGGAAGGCCGCATCGCGGCTGAGGGCACCCCCGAGGCGCTGATGTCGCGCCCCGAGATCCGGCGCGCCTACCTCGGCAGCGACCTCGGCGTGGACAGCGCGCCGCTCTAACGCACGCTGAACGGGCTCTGATACGGCCGGCCAAACGCGACACCGCCTGCCACGGCGCCCGCCGGCTTGAGGTACACCTTGCCGTCGCGCTTGTTGTTGCGCGTGTCGACGAACTGCACCGGCCCCTCGACCACCTCGAACATCGCCAGGTCGGCCGGTGCACCTTGCTGCAAGGTGCCGAGCTTGGGCACGCGACCGATCACTCGCGCGGGCACCGAGGTGGTCATCGCCACCACCTGCTCGAGCGTGAAGCCCATGTTGAGAAACTTGCTCATCACCCACGGCAGGTACGGCATGCCGGGCGAGTTGCCCGAGAACACGTGGATGTCGGAGGAGATCGTGTCGGGCATGCAGCCCTGCGCCATGGCCGCTTCGGCGATCGTGTAGTCGAAGCTGCCGCCGCCGTGGCCGATGTCGAAGATCACGCCGCGCTGCTTGGCCGCCAGCGCAGCGGGCAGCAGCTTGCCGTCTTGGACGATGTTGGTGCCGTCGTTGGCGTCGTTGAGCGCGCCGGAGTAGCAATGCGTCAGGATGTCGCCCGCGCGCAGCGTGTCGAGGATCTGCGACATCAGCTCGCGCGTGGCCACGCCGCCGATGTGGCACATCACCCGCGCCGGCACGCCCGACATCTCGCAAGCCGCAACGGCACGCTTGAGCGGCTCCAGGCCATGACGCGCGATCACGTTCTCGCTCATGCGCACCTTGACACCGAGCACGAAGTCGGCGTTCTCGGCCACCGCACGTGCCGCCGCCGCCGGCTGCGCGTAGTCGATGTTGAATAGCTCCGGCACCGGAAATCCCGCCAACCCCACGACCCCGATGTGCACGAACGCGAACTGGCGCGTGCGCGTGCCCGGCAGGATGAAGCGGCGGAACGCCGCGATGTTGTTGGCGCCGGCGTCGCCGGCCGACACAACGGTGGTCGTGCAGGCGAACTGGATCAGTTCGTCGGCCGGAATGCCGATCGCCGACCCATAGGGAAAGGTGTGTGCGTGCAGGTCGATCAGCCCGGGCGTCACCAGCTTGCCGGCCGCATCGAGCACGCGGTTGGCGCGCTCCGGTGCGATGCTGGCATCGATCGACTCGATCATGCCGTAGCGGATGCCGATGTCGCGCTTGCCACTCAGATTCTGGCTCGGATCGAGCACGTTGGCGTTGCGCACCAGCAGATCGAACTTGTCGTTCGGCCCCATCGCCGCGCGCACTGCGGCGGGAACCAGCACCCCCAGCGCCGTGCAAGCGCCGGCAGTCAGCCACTCGCGCCGTGTGTGATTTGTCATGTCTCCTCCAGCATCAGCAAGGGCCGCGCATTCAAGCATGGGAGCCGGCGCCACGCAATGTCGTCATACGACGGCTGCGCCGTGCACTATTTCCTCGGCGACACCCAAGGAAACACCGTTGCCGCGACGCTCCGATATGGTTGTCCGACTGCATCCGCGAGGCGGGTGCAAGCGACATCTCTGGAGTGAATATGAGCTCGAGCAAGACACGCAATCTGTGGCTGGGCACGCTGGTGCTGGCATCAATCGGTGCCTTGATGAGTGCCTGCGGGCCGCAGGACGGCGCCAGCGCAATCAAGACGGCGCAGGCCGCCCCGGCACCCGTCGCAGCACCGCCGGTGGCAGCGAATCCCGCGCCGGTCGCGAACCCGGAACCGGCCGTCACGCCGGCCCCGGCGCCCGTCGCCGCCCCGGCACCGGTGCCCGTCGCCAAGCCGGCCCCGGTGCACGTGGCGAAGCCTGCTCCCAAGCCGGTCGCCAAACCCGTGGTGGTGGCGGCGGTGGAGCCCGCGCCCGAGGTCAAGGTCGCGGCGGCGCCGCCCAGCAACACGGTCGGTGCGGTCAAGCAGATCGACCCCATCACCGATACCAATGCCACCGGCGCCGGCGCAGTGGCCGGCGGCGTGCTCGGCGGCGTGGTCGGCCATCAGTTCGGCCAGGGCAACGGCAAGAAGGCGATGACCTTGCTGGGTGCCGTCGGCGGCGCGGTGGCCGGGCACCAAGTCGAGAAGGCGGTCACCACCAAGGTGATCGGCTACCGCGTGCAAGTGCAGCTCGACAACGGCGAAACGCGCAGTTTCGAAGCCGCACAGCTCGATGGCCTGAAGGTCGGCGACCGCGTGCGCGTCGAACAGGGGCAACTGCGTCGCGTGTGACGCCGGATCCAATTTCTAAATCAAGCGAGGGAACGCCATGACCTTTCACAGCCCGTCCGTTCGAACCCTGGTTGCACTCGGTGCGCTGGTCGCTCTGGCCGCCTGCCAGAACATGACCGAGCGTGAGCAAGGCACTGCCACCGGCGCCGGCATCGGTGCCGTCCTCGGCGCCGTCATCGGCTCCAACAGCGGCAACGCCGGCAAGGGCGCGTTGATCGGCGCCGCCGGCGGCGCGGTGGCCGGCAACCTGTGGTCCAAGCACATGGAAGAAAAACGCGCCGAGATGGAGAAGGCCACGCAGGGCACCGGCATCCAGGTGACGCGCACCGACGACAATCAGCTGAAGGTCAACGTGCCGAGCGACTTCTCGTTCGACGTCGGCCGTTCCGACGTCAAGGGCAACATGCGCCCGGTGCTCGATGAATTCGCGCGCGGGCTGGATCCCAACATGCAGGTGCGCGTGGTCGGCCACACCGACGCCACCGGCAGCGATGCGATCAACAACCCGCTGTCGGTGCGTCGCGCCGAATCCGTGCGCGACTACATGGCCACCAAGGGCGTGACCGGCGGCCGCGTGATCACCGAAGGCCACGGCGCGCACGAGCCGGTAGCGGCTAACGACACGGTCAGCGGGCGTGCGCAGAACCGCCGCGTCGAGATCTTCTTGCGCGAGCCTGCAGCGAAGGGCGGAAGCTGATCGCAGTTGCATCCAGTGCAATGAAGACGGCCGCAGCAGCGGCCGTTTTTCATTGCCTAGACGAACCGAAACGCAACGCTGCCGAGCGGCCCATAGTCCGCGTGCAGCGTGTCGCCGGCCTGTGCGAACACAGGGCGCGTGAACGATCCGGCGAGCACGATCTGGCCGGGCTCGAGCGACTCGCCATAGGGCGCAACCTTGTTGGCCAGCCAGGCCACGCCGTTGGCCGGATGGTTGAGCACGCCGGCGGCCAGCCCGGTCTCCTCGACCACGCCGTTCTTGTGCAGCAGCGCGCCGACCCAGCGCAGGTCGACGTCGTGCGGCCGCACCGGGCGGCCACCCATCACGACGCCGGCATTGGCCGCGAAGTCGGAGATGGTGTCGAACACTTTGCGCATCTGCCGGGTCTCGCGATCGAGCTGCTCGATGCGCGCGTCGATGATCTCAATGGCCGGCGTCACCACCTCGGTGGCTGCCAGCACGTCGAACAGCGTGACGCCAGGGCCTTTGAGCGGTTTGCCGAGGATGAACGCCAGCTCGACCTCGATGCGCGGCGCAATGAAGCGGCTGATCGGAATGTCGCCGCCGGCATTGAACAGCATGTCGTCCATGATCGGCGCGAAGTCGGGCTCGTCGATCTGGCTCGATTGCTGCATCGCGCGCGACGTGAGACCGATCTTGCGGCCGACGATGCGGTG
>JBIODO010000063.1:0-13764 GCA_044445225.1 Burkholderiales bacterium | reverse complement strand
GGTGACGATCCACACCTGCCGCGGCAATTTCAAGAGCGCGTGGGTCGCTGAAGGCGGCTACGCGCCAGTGGTCGAAGCGATGTTCTCCACAGACGTCGACGGCTACTTCATGGAGTTCGACAGCGCGCGCGCCGGCGGCTTCGAGCCGCTGCGCGCGCTGCCGCGCGGCAAGAAGGTGGTACTCGGCCTCGTCACCACGAAGGTCGGTGCGCTCGAGAGCAAGGACGATCTGAAGCGCCGCATCGACGAGGCGGCGAAGTACGTGCCGATCGAGAACCTGTGCCTGTCGCCGCAGTGTGGCTTCTCAAGCACCCATCACGGCAACGCGTTGTCGATCGATGATCAATGGCGCAAGCTGGAGCGGGTGGTGGAGGTGGCGAGTGAGGTGTGGGGGAATGCCTAGGGTTGCGCTATCGCCCCGACACGCGCTTCAACTCGATCTGTGCAAACGCATGCTCGCGATAAGGCAGCGCGCCGATCTCGACCGTGCGCTGGAACATGCGCCGCGCGCCTTCGGAGTCGCCGGTCAGCAGCAACTGCTGGCCGACGTAGAACCAGGCCTCGGACAGATTGAGCCGCTCCATCTGCTTGTCTTTTCGCGCTGAACGCAGCAGATCGTCTTGCGACACGCGTCCGGCCAGAAAGTGCACCACCGCGCCGGGCCAACGCTCGCTATCGGTCTGGCCGACGAACGGTGCAATCGCGTCGCGGCCTTTGCCGCCATTGCGCTGCGCCGACAGGAACAGCCAGATCAGTGCGAAGTCGCGGTCTTCGCCGGTGGATTCTTGGGCCGCCTCGCGGAATGACGCTTCGGCCTCGGCGTAGTGGCCCTGGTAGTACTGCGCGTTGCCCAGGCCTTTGGTGACGAAGCTGCGGGCGCCCGGCTCTTTGGCGCTGCGCATCGCGACGGCCGCCTCGTCGGCACGGCCGAGCGACAGCAGAGCCAGCCCGCGCGCATAGAGCAACTCACTGGCCTGTGCGTTCAGTGGCAGGGCGCGGTCCACGTCGGCCAGCGTGGCGTCGAAGCGGTTGAGCATGTTGTTGGCGGCCGCGCGCTTGGCGAGCACCGGGCCGGCCAGCGGCGACGCGTCGCCGGCGACCTTCAGCACCTCGGTGGCCAGCGCCACCTCGAGTTCCTGGCGCACCACCAGTTCGCGCAACGCATCGCTGGTCGACCCGTATTGGCGCTGCGTGCGCCGCTCGATGTCGGCGAACACGCCTTGCAGGCGGTCGGCGTCGAGCAACGGCAAGCGCAGCGTGGTGCCGCTCAGGCGACGCGCCATTTGAACGTGCTCGCGGTAGCTGGCGAGGTCGCCGGGTAGCACCTCGTCGAGCTTGCGTGCGTAGCCCAGCAGCAGCGTGAAGGTATTGCCGCTGACCTCCATGCGCGAAGTGAGGCTGAAGTGCTTGTCGTTCACTTCCTGGGGCGCCGGCGGACGCGACTGAAAGCGCCGCGGTGCGATCACCTGCACACGCTGGCGCATCTGGCGCGGTGGGTCGTACTGCCACGGCATGTCGCGCCGCGCTTCGCGCGGGCCCACCATCGCGTCGATCATCTCCAGTGCCGGAGCCTCGAAGGTCAGAGTGCCGCGCTCGTAGTTGCCGACGTTGGGCAACTCGTATCGCACCTCGAACTCGAACTGGTTGGTCTCTCGGTCGTCGCGCACCACCGGTGCAGCCGTGGCCTTGAGCCCCGGCATCATGCGGGCCCAGGCGCCGGCCATGTTTTCGGCGATGCGCTCGCTGCCGCCGGCGGCCACCGCGTTGCGCCATGCCTCGGCGGCCATGCCGCGCACGCGCACGATCGACGTGAACTGCGCCGCGCGCGTGAGGTCCGACAGATCCCAGGTCTGCTCGAACTCCATGCCATCGGGCGCACCAGCAGGCGGCTCCACACGCGCCAGCGCCTGCGTCTGCGGCGCGACGACCAGCACCGCGCCGTAGCTCGGGTGACCTCGCGTGTCGAGGCGGCGGCCCTGCTTTTGCAGCGTGGGGTCGAGCCAGTACACGGTGTCGTCGAGTTGCAGGCGCGTGATCACGTGGTCGAACTGGTCGTGGCCCGGCAGGTAGTCGGCGATGCCGCGGTTGCGTTGCAGCGATACCAACGCCGGTCGCGCGTCGAAGCCCAGGCGCTGCAGCACGGCGTTGAGCAGCGTCACCTTGTCCTTGCAGTCGCCGAGGCGCTCGGCATACGTGCGCTCAGCGGGCTTGGGTCGATGCGAGCTCTCGCCCAGACTGGCGCTGAAATAGCGCACTTCGTCCTGCACCGCCTCCAGCACTTCGGCGGCGAGCTGGTCGCGCGGCAACGCCGTGGCGCGCCAGGCGTCGATGCGTGCATTGAGCTCGGGCCCCAGATCGGCGCTGTCGGTGAACAGATCGTCGGCCCAGCGTGCGACCTCGTTCCAATCGCCGTATTCGCTGATGTGCACCGACGGCCACACCTTGAACCAGGGCGGCACCTGCTCCTCGGCGCGCACCATCGGCACGTCGCGCCTCACGATGCGCAGGCTCTCGCGGTCGCCGTCGCGCGTGATCTCGGGCGTCACTTCGGTGCGGATGCCCTTGACGCGCAGCGCGCGGCTGGCGGGGTGGTCGACCCGCACCTGCACCACATCGGCGATCGACCCGAACGTCAGCTGGTAGTTGTCGGCGAAGCGGCCCTTGAAGATCGGGTTGGCGCCGTGCAGCGTGTAGGCGATGTCCACCGCGTCGCCGATGCGCACGTCGTTGAGCACCACCAGCAAGGTCTGCGTGCCGGTGAGCGTGCTCTGCTCGAGCCGCTCCTCGCGCCGCAGCAGCTCGATGCGCGCACCGCTCAAGCGGTCTTGCCGCACCCCGTCGCGCCACAACGCGGCCTCGTGCAGCGTGAGCGTTTGGTATGCCGGGTTGAAGTGAAGCTCGGCCTTGGAGACTTCAGCCAACGCGGCGCTCTCTGTGGCGACCAGGCGCGAGCGCACGTACTGTTGTTGTTCGCCGGGCGCGTCCAGGCGCGTCTGCACGTCGGACAAGAGCACGCGATAGCCCGGCGCTTGCACGGCGGTGGTCGACACCTTGATCGGCGCGTCGATGGGGACCACCCACGACGGCGTGGGCGCGATGCGGTGGCCGTTGACGAAGGGCACCGGTGCCGCGGCCGCCGACGCAGCGCTCTGCTGCACGACCGCCGCAGCCGTGGTCGGCCTGGCCTTGGCGGGCTTGTTCGTCTGCGCCGATGCGCCCACGCTCAGCGCAATGAGCGTGGTCACGGCTACGGCACGACCGATGTGGAGGAGGGTGGCTGCTGATGCGGGCATGCGGGCCGGGGCGACTTGGCGACCCATTATCGGAGCGCTCGCGCACCAGCCGGTCCCCCGACGCCGGGGGGAAATTGGTAACGGTGCCGCCGCCCAAAGCGGCGGCACTGGTCACCGATCAGGGAATGAAATTCAGCGTCTCGGGCAGCGGCAACACGATCGGCACTTCGAACAACGCGCCCGCGTCATCGGGATCGATGACCGTGGCGCCGTTGCTGGCGAAGAAGGTAGCGATCTGTCTTTGCGCGCCGGCAGCCACCACCGGCGCAAGACCGGGCGAAAAAAGCCCCGTCAGAAACGTGTGCGGATTCTTCGGCGTCAGCGGATTGGCTGCGAAGGCCAGGTCGTTGCGGTAGAACACCGCCCTGTCTTGCAATTCACCCGCCCTGATGATCGCCGTTGCCGTGGGGTTGGGCACCGTCTGATCGCCCTTGGCGAACTGCACCAGAACCGGCTTGGCCGTGTTGCCGGGCAGCGGCTGCTTGCGAATGAACGACGCATAGGCCACCGGATTGCCTGCCTGGTCGACCCACTGAATGCGGTCCGTCGCCTGCTGGATGGCCATCGCGCCGTCTACGTTGTTGATGACGATCGGCTGATTTCGCAGCGGAATGTTCTCGTTGAAGACCAGCACTGGAGGGCTGCCGAGCAGACCGCGTGCCGCCATCGCCCCCACATACAAACCGCGAAACACCGGGCTCAATCGGATGATCTCGGTGATGGAGCCGCCCGGCACGTTGACCACACCGGCATCGACGTGCGGTGCCACGCCCATCAGGATGGTGCCGTAGATGCCGCCGAACGATTGGCCCGAGTAGTAGATGCGGTGTGGATCGAGATCGACCGCGCCGTCGCCATCGACGTCGATGCCCGCCTCGATCTGGCGGATCAACTGCATCAGGTCGACGGTCGTTTGCCGCAGCGCATCGCGACTACCAATGATGCTGTGCTGGGCATCGGCGCTCGAGCCTTCCGTGGAATCGATCTTGCCATCACCGTTCTGATCGATGCCACGTCCCAGCGCTGGCACGGTGACTGCGCTTCCGTTCGTGAGCCCCACGCTCAGCGTGCCCAACGGGCCGCCGCCGTGGCCCACGACGTTGATCGATACGGTGGCGATGCCCTGAGCGGCGTACGACGAAGCGAGGATCAGCGGCGAGTTATACGAACTGTCGCCGAAGCCGTGGCCGAAGATCGCCACCGGCCAGCCAGCAGCGGGCTTGACTCCAGCCGGCAAGAACATCTGCACGATGATGTCGCCACTGGCCTGCGGCGTCGGCTGGCCGGTGAGCGTTGGCGTCACCGGAATGAACTTGCCGGGCGTCAGGTAGTCGGGCGAGGTGAACTTGCCATACGCCACCGTGCCCACTGTGGGACCGACGGCAAGAAGGGGAATCGGCGCGGGTGTGAACGTTGGCGCCGTGCCAGTCTGCCGGTTGAACACGATGCCGCTCACGTCGGCGCGCGCGAACACGGCGCGCTTGGTGCCGCCATCGGCGATGTTGAAGTTGACAGGCGCCGGGGCCGAGTGCTTGACCTGCTCACTGATCTTGCGCAGGTCGGCGCTGATGCTCTGCGTCGTGAACAGGCTGGCCGCGACGATGCGGTCGCGCTGGTGGCCGTTGCGCATGCCATCGCGCAAGTCACGGTCGTACTCGTGCATGCCGTGCGCCACATCGTCGTTGAAACGACCCGACACGATGCGCTGACCATCGGCATCGCGGATGCCATCGGTCACTACGAGCAGGTAGCGCGAGTGCTGCTGCAGCAACTCATCGGATTGGGCGACCAGCGTGTTGGTGGCAGGATCCCACACCGTCTGGTTGACGCCCACGCGTTGGCCAAAGCCGCGCAAGGTGAGCGTGTCACCCAGATTGACGAGGTAGACGTTGTCGCTGCTGACGCTGGCCGGATCGATCGGGCCGCTGAAAGGAATCGTGATGCGCGGCTGCGTCGAGAAGCCGTCGAGCCCGTTGATCACGTCGATGTCGAGGCATTCGACGGCCTTGACCGCGCAATCGGGCTTGGGCAGATTGACGCGCCGAAAGGTGTTGTTGTGCCACTCGCGCACCGTGAAGCGATCACTCGGGAACGGTGTGGCCGAAGGATCGCTGCTGCTGAAGCGCACCGACACGCCGGCGCTGGCGCCTACTGCAACGCTGGCAAATGCTGCGGCCAGCGCAAACCGCCTGAGGGCGAACGCAAAGGACATGTCCTGTCTCCGTGCCGTTGTGTGTATGTGGGCGGCACTCTAGGTCTGCGTGGGCGCGCGAACAAGCCAGTGCTTTCGTCACCCCGTGCAAACCCAGGGCATTGACCGCAGGCCGCACAGCTCGGGTGTCCCGAGCGCGACACAGCGCGTTGGCGGTTCAGGCCGACTGCAAGGCGTCGTCCGACGCTTTGACGGGTGTGGCCCGATGCGGCACCGGCGCACTCAACAAGGCGAACAGATTCTTCGGGTCGTCAAGTCTCGGCACCAGGTGGGCAGGCGAGCCGAGCCCCAATTCAAGCGCGCTGTCACGCAACCACCGCAGAGCCGAGAAGTCCTCGAGCGCGAAGCCCACCGAGTCGAACACAGTGATCTGACGTGCGTCCTCGCGACCCGCCGCGTGGCCTTGCAAGACACGCCACAGCTCGGTCACCGCAAAGTCTGCGGGCATTTGCTGGATGTCGCCCTCGACGCGCGTTTGCGGCTCGTACTCGACGACGACGCGCGCCATGCGCAGCACGTCGGGATGCAGTTCGGTCTTGCCGGGGCAATCGCCGCCCACCGCATTGATGTGCATGCCGGGCTCGACCATGTCGGCGCTGAGGATCGCGGCGCGTGCCTTGTCGGCAGTGACCGTGGTGACGATGTCTGTACCACGCACCGCGTCGGCCGCGCTTGTGCACGCCATCAACTTCAACCCGGGCACGTTGCGCAGGTTGCGTTGCAGCTTGGCGGTCGCGGCGGTGTCGATGTCGAACAGGCGGATCTCGTCGATGCCCAACAGGTGGTGGAAGGCGAGTGCCTGGAACTCAGACTGTGCGCCGTTGCCGATCAGCGCCATCGTGTGGCTGCCTGGCCGCGCCAGTTGGCGCGCCGCGAGCGCCGAAGTGGCCGCGGTGCGCAACGCGGTGGTCAGAGTGAGCTCGCTCAACAGCTCGGGCTGTCCTGTGGCCACGTCGGCCAACCCGCCGAAGGCCATCACCGTGGGCAGGCCCATTTGCGTGTTGCCCGGGTGGCCGTTGACGTATTTGAAGCTGTACAACACGCCATCACTGATCGGCATCAGCTCGATCACGCCTTCGCGCGAGTGGCTGGCCGTGCGGGCGCTCTTGTCGAAGTCGCCCCAACGCAGAAAGTCGGCTTCGATGGCGTCGCTCAAGCGCCGCAGGGCGCCTGCAATGCCCTGCGCGCGCACGATGTGCGCGACGTCTCGGGGGGTTAACAGCAGCGTCATGGGCAGAACACGGACAAGCTTCAGCCTATTGTTCCGGGTCTTCGTGACAGCGAAAAGCATCAACAATGCAGCAGATGGCGCTACTTCTTGACAAAGTGACATAGCAAAATGACACTTTGATCAATGGATGACCTGGATCAGCGGCTGATCGGCCTGCTGCGCGCCAATGCCCGCAGCACCGTGGCGACGATCGCGCACAAGCTCGGCGTCTCGCGCGGCACCATCAAGAACCGCCTCACCCGCCTCGAAGACGATGGTGTGATCACCGGCTACACCGTGCGCTTGAAGCCCGACACCGAGCCCAACGAGATCAAGGCCTGGACAAGCATCGCGGTGGAAGGCAACCAGATGCGCAAGGTGATCAGTGCATTGCTGGGCGAGCCAGGCGTGGCGTCGGTGCACGACACCAATGGGCGCTGGGACCTGCTGGCCGAGATCCGTTCGTCCAATCTCACCGAACTTGGCCAGGTGCTCGAGCGGCTGCGCCTGATCAAGGGCATCGGCGCCACCGAAACCAGCATCCACCTGATGACTTACAAGCTCAGCTGAGTTGACGCCTTCACTGCGGGGTTTGGCTGAGCCCCAGCGCCAGCACGCGGCTGCGGCCGTGCTGCTTGGCGACGAGCAACTGCTGGTCTGCCGCCTGCAGCAGCATGTGCGGTGATAGGGGTGCGCGGATGGAGTCCGAAATGCCGGCCGAGAAGCTCAAGCCCGTGAGCGAGTCACCCTCGATCTCGAAGCGCTGCTGCTGCCACAGTGCCAGCAGGTGCGACACCTTGCGCTGCGCCGTGGCCGCGTCGGTGCGCGGCAACAGCAGGCAGAACTCTTCGCCGCCATAGCGGCAGGCCACATCGCTCTTGCGGCAATGCGCCGCCAGCAGGCGGCCGAACGCCGCCAGCAGCGTGTCGCCCGCGCCGTGGCCATAGCGGTCGTTGACGGCCTTGAAATGGTCCAGATCGATGATCGCCACCGCCAGCGCCTGGTGCGCGCGCTGCGCCAGCGCGAGTGCGGTGGGCAGCGTTTCGTTGAGATAGCGCCGGTTGAACAGGCCCGTCAGCGCGTCTCGCACGGCCTGCTCTTTCAGGGCCGATTGCAAGGCCTGCACCTCGGCGATCTTGCGCGACAGCTGCACATTGGCCGTCTCCATCTCGGCGCGTGCACGCTCGGTGGCGCGCCGTTGCGAGGATTGCTCGTCGAGCTTGTGTTGCAGCCGAACCAGCTCGGTCTGCAAAGCGGCGGCCTGATAGCGGGCGCGCGACGCCAGGTGCGCGCGCGCCACGTGCAGCTGCTGCCAGATGCGCATGTGGGCGAGCGACTGCGCGGTGTCGCCGAGTTGCTCGTGGATTTCGGAGCGCAGCAGGAAGTACATGCAGCGCACACGCAGGCTCAGGCCTTCGGCCGCATCCGCATCGTCGGCCCCCACCAACGGCAACACGCGATCGAGCGCCTGCAGCGCCTCGGTCCAGCGGGCTTGCTGTCCTTGCAGCAGCGCCGAGGCAATCGCCAATTCGACGTGCTCGTCGGGGATGTCGGCGTGTGGCGCAGCCGATGCCAGATCGACCAGTTCGCGCCCGGCCTCCAACTCGCCGGCGCGCAGCGCGGCAATGGCCAGTGTTTCGAAGCCGGTGGCCATCGTGCCGCGACCCGTCGGCCCGGTGGGCAGGCTGCGCACCTGCAGCACGTCGAGCATCGCTTCTTGCGCGCGGTCGAGTTCGGTCAGGCAGATGATGCGGTTGACCAGCAGCACACCGAGCAGCCGTGGGTTGTTCAACTCGCTGCAGCGCGAGATGCCCTGGTCAAGATAGCGCAGCGCCTCGTGGTAGTCGCCGATCTGCTGCAACTCGTGCGCGAGATTGCAATGCAGCACCGCATCGAAGCCGCGCCCGTGCGTGGGACCCGAGTCGCGCAGCGCCTGGTACATGTAGGCAAAGGCCTGCTCCGAGCGTCCTTGAGCCGAATAGCAGCCGGCGATGGTGTTGAGCAGCACGCCGCGCTGCTCGTGCTGCAGCACCTGCAAGCCCTCTTCGCGCAGCGGCAGCACCTGCTCGAGCGACGCAGCGAACTTGCCTTCGCGCCACAGGCAGCGCGCCAGCCCGGTGCCGGCCAGGATGTGGCCGGCGCGATCGTTCAGCGACTCGAACTGTTGTTGCGCCAGGGTGAGTTCGGGCGTGGCCTCGGCAGGCGTGCCGAAGTACAGCAGGTGGTAGCCGATGGCCAGCCGCGCCCAGGCTTGACCGGGTACGTCGTCGTGGGCAAGCGCCGCCTGCCGCGCCGCGCGCGCCAGCTCGATCGAGCGCGCGGAGTCCTGGTGAAGCAACTGCCACGCCTTGCGGGCCAGGCGCAGCCCTTTCGACGTAGCCGACGTTGCCCCCAGACGCGACATGCGCGGATTATCGATTTCGCGCATCTCGCGCGCTACGGGCCAACCCCAAATAACCAGGGGTGGCGCGGCACGGTTACATGCTGCGCCGGTACTGGCCGCCCACCTCGAACAACGCCGAGGTGATTTGCCCAAGTGAGCAGCAACGCACCGCCGCCATCAACACCTCGAAGACGTTGCGGTCGTCGATCACCGCCTGGCGCAGGCGTTGCAGCATGGCCGGCGCCTCATCTGCATGGCGGATGTGGAAATCGTGCAGCCGTGATAGCTGCGACTGTTTCTCGTCCTCGGTCGAGCGCGCCAGTTCGATGTGCTCGGGCACCGGGTCGCCGTGCGGATTGCGGAAGGTGTTGACGCCGACGATCGGGTGCTCGCCGGTGTGTTTGAGCATCTCGTAGTGCATGCTCTCCTCCTGGATCTTGCTGCGCTGGTAGCCGGTCTCCATCGCGCCGAGAACGCCGCCGCGCTCGGTGAGGCGCTCGAACTCGGCCAGCACCGCTTCCTCCACCAGCTCGGTCAGCTCGTCGATCACGAAGGCGCCCTGGTTGGGGTTCTCGTTCTTGGCCAGCCCCCACTCGCGGTTGATGATCAGCTGGATCGCCATCGCGCGGCGCACGCTCTCTTCGGTGGGCGTGGTGATCGCCTCGTCGTACGCATTGGTGTGCAGCGAGTTGCAGTTGTCGTAGATGGCGATCAGCGCCTGCAGCGTGGTGCGGATGTCGTTGAACGCAATCTCCTGTGCGTGCAGGCTGCGGCCGCTGGTCTGGATGTGGTACTTGAGCTTCTGGCTGCGCTCATTGGCACCGTACTTCTCCTTCATCGCCACCGCCCAGATGCGGCGAGCCACGCGGCCGAGCACGGTGTACTCGGGGTCCATGCCGTTGCTGAAGAAGAAGGAGAGGTTGGGCGCGAAGTCGTCGATGTGCATGCCGCGTGCCAGGTACGCCTCGACGAAGGTGAAGCCGTTGGAGAGCGTGAACGCGAGCTGGCTGATCGGGTTGGCCCCGGCCTCGGCGATGTGGTAGCCGCTGATGCTCACGGAGTAGAAGTTGCGCACGTCGTGGTGCACGAAGTACTGGGCGATGTCGCCCATCACCTTGAGGCTGAACTCGGTGGAGAAGATGCAGGTGTTCTGACCCTGGTCTTCTTTCAGGATGTCGGCCTGCACGGTGCCGCGCACGTTGGCCAGCGCCCATTCGCGGATCTTCTGGCCTTCGGTGTCGGTGGGCTCGCGGCCGTTGTCGGCTTTGAACTTGTCGAGTTGCTGGTCGATCGCGGCGTTCATGAACATCGCCAGGATCGTCGGCGCCGGGCCGTTGATCGTCATGCTCACCGAGGTGTTGGCCGCGCACAGGTCGAATCCCGAATACAGCACCTTCAAGTCATCGAGCGTGGCGATGCTGACCCCCGAGTTGCCCACCTTGCCGTAGATGTCGGGCCGCGGGTCGGGGTTGGCGCCATAGAGCGTGACCGAGTCGAACGCCGTGGACAGCCGCTTGGCCGGCAGGCCCTCGCTCACCAGCTTGAAGCGGCGGTTGGTGCGAAACGCGTCGCCCTCGCCGGCGAACATGCGCGTCGGGTCTTCGTTCTCGCGCTTGAAGGCAAACACGCCTGCCGTGTACGGAAAGCTGCCCGGCACGTTGTCGAGCATCAGCCACTTCAGCAGTTCGCCGTGGTCTTCGTAAGACGGCAGCGCCACCTTGCGAATCTTGCTGCCCGACAGTGTGGTGGTCACCAGTTGGGTGCGGATCTCCTTGTCGCGGATCTTCACCACGTATTCGTCGCCGGCGTAGGCACGGCGCATCTCGGGCCACATGGCGAGCAGCTTGCGGGCCTCGGGCGCCTGCCGCGCCTCGCGCGCGACCGCCAGCGCCTCGAGCGCCTCGCGTGCACGGTGTTTCTCGGCGTTCTCCTCGAGCAGCATGCGCCGGCTGGCGCGCAACTGTTGGATCTCGCGCGCCAGCGCGGCCTGCTCGCGCGCGCGGTGCTTGTAGCTGCGCACGGTGTCGGCGATCTCGGCGAGGTAGCGCGTGCGCGCCGCGGGAACCACTGGGTGTTGGTGGGTGCTGTGGCGCGTGGCCACTGCGGGCAACCGGCCTTCTAGCAGGGGCAGCCCCAGCTGCGCAAGCCGCGGCTTGAGCGCCATGTACAACGCCGTCACACCGTCATCGTTGAAGCGGCTGGCCATGGTGCCGAACACCGGCATCTGGTCGGGCACCTGCTTGAACGCCTGTCGGTTGCGCTGCACCTGCTTGGCCACGTCGCGCAGCGCGTCGACCGCGCCCTTGCGGTCGAACTTGTTGATTGCCACAAACTCGGCGAAGTCGAGCATGTCGATCTTCTCGAGCTGGCTGGCGGCACCGTACTCCGGTGTCATCACGTACACCGGCACGTCGACCAATGGCACGATGGCGGCGTTGCCCTGACCGATGCCCGAGGTCTCGACGATCACGGTGTCGAAGCCGGCACACTTGCAGGCGGCGATCACGTCGGGCAACGCGGCGCTGATCTCGCTGTCGGTGTCGCGGGTGGCCAGGCTCCTCATGTACACACGTTGGGCCCCCACGCTTGCCCCTTGCGGGTCTGCGCTGCCCCCAAGGGGCAACGAAGGGGCCCCTCGCGTGGCCCCAGGGGCTGGCTGCCCTTGGGGCGGCCCTACGGGCAGCCGCGCCCCGTCGCTCCACGGCCCGATTGCGTTCATGCGGATGCGGTCGCCCAGCAATGCGCCGCCGCTCTTGCGTCGCGACGGGTCGATGCTGATCACCGCCACGCGCAGGCGGTCGTCCTGATCCAGCCGCAGGCGGCGGATCAACTCGTCGGTCAACGACGACTTGCCCGCACCGCCGGTGCCGGTGATGCCGAGCACCGGCGCCTTTGCCGTCTCGGCCTGCCCGCGCATGGCCTTCAACAGGGCCGCATCAACGGCGCCGCTTTCCAGCGCGGTGATCAGCTGAGCCAGCGCACGCCAGGCGGCTTCGCCGTGGCCTCGCAGCGCCGCGAGATCCGTGGGGGCGTGCGACGACAAATCGGTGTCGCAGCGCATCACCATCTCGCCGATCATGCCGGCCAGACCCATGCGCTGGCCGTCTTCCGGGCTGTAGATGCGCGCGACGCCGTAGTCCTGCAGCTCGCGGATCTCGGCCGGCACGATCACGCCGCCGCCGCCGCCGAACACCTGGATGTGGGCACCGCCACGCTGGCGCAGCAGGTCGATCATGTAGCGGAAGTACTCGACGTGGCCGCCCTGGTAGCTCGACACCGCGATGCCCTGCACGTCTTCCTGCAGCGCAGCGGTGACGATCTCGTCGACCGAGCGGTTGTGGCCGAGGTGGATCACTTCGCAGCCCATGCCTTGCAGGATGCGCCGCATGATGTTGATCGCCGCATCGTGGCCGTCGAACAGGCTGGCCGCGGTGACGAAGCGCACCTTGTGGGTGGGGCGGTACTCGGCCAGGGCCTTGAACTCGGCGGACAGGTCGGTCATGGTCAGCCTCCGTAGAGCCGCCTCAAGGAGGCTGAGGCCCCCTCGGGGGGCAGCGAACGAAGTGAGCGTGGGGGTCGCATGTTCTCTCCGGCGCGCCTCGGGTAGGCCGGCGCCATGGCGTGAGCTTGGCAGTCTAGGGCCGACCGCGGCCGGCCGCGATGGCCGAATCGCTCGGGCGGTTGAGCGCATTTGCCAGAATGCGCCATGGCGCCGACCAGCAGCTCCGCCGCACACACGGTAGCGGGTGCATTCGTGGCTGGCGCGGTGATGCGCCTGAGCCCGGCGGCGCAGGCGCGGGTGCTGGCGGCTTGCGGCGTGGCGCCCCAGGCGCTGACGCATCCGGGCGCGCGCGTCGACGCCGATGCATTCGGCGCCCTGTGGCTCGCGGTGGCCCGCGAGCTCGACGACGAGTTCTTCGGCCTCGATTCGCGGCGCATGAAGGTGGGCAGCTTCGCGCTGCTGTGCCGCGCTCTGCTGAGCCACCGCACCGTGGGCGGCGCGCTGGGCGAGGTACAGCGTGGTTTTGCCCTGTTCCTCGACGACGTGCGCGTCGAGCTGCACAGCGAAGATGGCCGCGCGCGGCTCGAGTTGCACAGCCGGATCGCGGCGCCGGCCGCGCGCCGCTTTGCTGACGAGGCGCTGCTGGTGATGCTGCAGGGGCTGCTGTGCTGGCTGGCCGGGCGCCGCGTCACGATTCGCGCGGCGCGCTTTGCGTGGCCACGTCCGCCGCACGCGGCGGAGTATCGGCGCATGTTCGGCCCGACCTTGCGTTTCGACGCACCGCTGACCGCACTCGAATTCGATGCCGCGCTGCTGCGAGCCCGCCATGCGGCCACCGCGGCCACCCTGCACGAGTTTCTGCGCGATGCGCCGCAGTCGGTGTTCCTCAAACGAGTCGGCGGCTCGCACTGGGCGCAGCGGCTGCGCGGCCGCCTGCGGCGTGATGGCGACTGGCCGACGGCGAATGCGGTGGCCGCCCAGTGGGGAGTCTCGGTCGCGACGCTGCGGCGCAAGCTGGCCGCCGAGGGCACCGGCTGGCAGCAGGTGGTCGACGAGTTGCGGCGCGACCTGGCCGTGCGGCTGCTGGCCGACGGCCGGCGCAGCATCGAGCAGGTGGCTGTGAGCCTGGGTTACGTCGATGCGCGCTCGCTGCACCGGGCATTT
>JBIODO010000062.1:0-13797 GCA_044445225.1 Burkholderiales bacterium | reverse complement strand
TGCTGATCAACGAGCGTGCCGGCATCGTCAATCTCGGCGCCGAAGGGATGATGCTGGTGGCCGCAATCGCGGGCTATGCGACCGCGGTTCACACCGGCAGCGATGGGTTGGCTTTTGCCGCTGGCATGGGCGCCGGCGCGTTGTTGGCCGCGGCCTTCGGATGGCTGGTGATCTGGCTCAACACCAACCAGTACGCCACCGGGCTGGCCTTGAGCCTGTTCGGCGCGGGCTTCTCGGCGTTTGTCGGCATCAAGTACACGCAGGAAAAGTTGACCGAGCGGCTCAAGTTCGAGATTCCCGGGCTGGCCGACATTCCGTTCATCGGGCCCGCGTTCTTCAAGCACCACCCGATCGTCTACCTCACGGTGATCGGCACGGTGGCGTTGGCCTGGTTCTTGTATCGCTCGCGCGGCGGCTTGGTGCTGCGCGCGATCGGCGAGTCGCCCGAGTCGGCGCATGCGCTGGGTTACCCGGTGCGCCGCATCCGCCTGCTCGCGGTGGTGGTGGGGGGCGCGCTGTGCGGGCTGGCTGGCGCCTACATCTCGGTGATCTACACGCCGCTGTGGGTGGAGGGCATGATCGCCGGCAAGGGCTGGATCGCGCTGGCGCTCACCACCTTCGCCACCTGGCGGCCGGCGCGGGTGCTGCTGGGCGCGTATCTGTTCGGTGGCGTCACGATGCTCCAGTTCCATCTGCAAGGCGAGGGCGTGCAAATCCCGAGCCAGTTCCTGAGCATGCTGCCGTACCTGGCCACCATCGTCGTGCTGGTGCTGATCTCGCGCAACGCGACCTGGATCCGGGTCAACATGCCAGCGTCGCTGGGCAAGCCGTTTTACCCTGGGTCGTGATGACAGGTTGAGGTCGCATAATCGCCGCCCTGCGCTCACAACCCATCGCTTCAACAATCCCGGAGGATCCATGACAAGCCTGACCAAACGTTCGCTGCTCCAGCTCGGCGGCTTCGCGGCCGTAACCGCGGCCGCGGCGCTGGTGGGTTGCGGCAAGAAGGAAGAGGCGCCGGCGCCGCAGGCGGCAGCGCCGGCTTCGGTGGCCGCGCCGGCGTCGGCGGCCGAGCCTGCCAAGCCCGCGCCGCTGAAGGTTGCGTTCGCCTACGTGGGCCCGGTGGGTGACGGCGGCTGGACCTTCGCGCATGACAACGGCCGCAAGGCGCTCGAGAAGCACTTCGGCGACAAGATCAGCACCAGCTTCGTCGAAAACGTGCCCGAGGCGGCTGACGCCGAGCGGGTGTTCCGCGACATGGTGGGCCAGGGCAACAAGCTGATCTTCGGCACCACCTTCGGCTACATGGAGCCGATGCTCAAGGTGGCCGCCGACTCCAAGGACGTGAAGTTCGAGCATGCCACCGGCTACAAGACGGCCGAGAACATGCGCACCTACGACAGCCGCACCTACGAGGGTGCCTACATGGCCGGCGTGATCGCAGGCGGCATGACCAAGACCCACACGCTGGGCGTGGTGGGATCGATCCCGATCCCCGAGGTGATCCGCAACATCAACTCGTTCACGATGGGCGCGCAAAGCGTCAACCCGAAGGTCAAGACCAAGGTGGTGTGGGTCAACGAGTGGTTCAACCCACCCAAGGAAACCGAGGCCGCCACGGCGCTGATCAATGGCGGCGCCGACGTGCTGATGCAGAACACCGACTCGCCCGCGGTGCTGAAGACGGCGCAGGAAAAGGGCAAGCGCGCCTTCGGCTGGGACAGCGACATGACGGCCTACGGTCCGAAGGCGCACCTCGGCTCGGCGGTGATCAACTGGGGTCCGTACTACGTCAACGCGGTGGCCGACCTGCTGGAAGGCAAGTGGAAGACCGAGCGGTCTTGGTGGGGCGTCAAGGAGGGCGCGATCGATTTCGTCTCGGTGGCCGATGACGTGCCGGCCGACTTGAAGGGCAAGCTCGAGAAGGTCAAGGCTGGCCTGCACGACGGTACTTTCGTGATCTGGAAGGGCCCGATCGTCGACAACACCGGCAAGACGGTGCTCGAGAAGGACAAGGTGGCCGACGACGAATGGCTGGGCGGCATCAAGTTTTTCGTCAAGGGCGTGGAAGGCAAGGTGCCCGGCGAGAAGTGATTCCTGCGGCGCGCGAGCGCTGCGAGCGGGCCGCTGGCTGCAACCGGCGGCCCTTTTTGTTTGCCGCGCCTTCGTGCAACATCTGCGCATGAGCCACGACACCATCGCCTTCGAGCGCATTCCCCGCTCGGCGTTGCCCGCGCTGCTGCAGCGCATGCCCAAGGCCGAGTTGCACATCCACATCGAGGGCTCGCTCGAGCCCGAGCTGATCTTCAAGCTCGCGCAGCGCAACGGCGTGAAGCTGCCGTACGCCGACGTCGACTCGCTGCGCCGTGCCTACGCGTTCACCGATCTGCAGAGCTTTCTCGACATCTACTATGCCGGCGCCAGCGTGCTGCTGAGGCAGGAAGACTTCTTCGACATGGCGTTTGCCTATTTGCAAAAGGCCGCCGAAGACAACGTGGTGCATGCCGAAATCTTCTTCGATCCGCAGACCCACACGGAGCGCGGCGTGCCGATCGACACGGTGATCGTCGGCCTGTCGCATGCGATGCGCCGTGCCCATGCCGAGCTCGGCATCAGCTCCTCGCTGATCCTGTGCTTCCTGCGCCACCTGAGCGAAGAGGCCGCGTTCGCGACGCTGCAGCAGGCGCTGCCCTATCGGCACCAATTCATCGGCGTGGGGCTCGACAGCAGCGAGCGCGGCCACCCGCCGGAGAAGTTTGCGCGCGTGTTTGCGCGCTGCCGCGAGCTCGGCTTGCACGCGGTGGCCCATGCGGGTGAGGAGGGGCCGCCGGCGTACATCGAGACCGCGCTCGACGTGCTCAAGGTGCTGCGCATCGACCATGGTGTGCGCTGCCTCGAAAGCCCGCCGCTCGTGCGGCGCCTGGCGGGCGAGCGCATGCCGCTGACGGTGTGCCCGTTGTCCAACGTCAAGTTGTGTGTGTTCAAGACCATGGCCGACCACAACCTGCCACACCTGCTCGACGCCGGGCTGGTGGCCACCGTCAACAGCGACGATCCGGCGTACTTCGGCGGCTACGTCAACGACAACTTCCGCGCTGCCTTCGAGGCGCTGCCGCAGCTGGGCCCACGCCAGGCCTGGCAACTGGCGCGCAACAGTTTCGACGCCAGCTTCGCCGACGAACCCCACAAAGCGCGCTGGCGAGCTGGGCTGGATGCGACTTTTTCCGAGGCGGCGCGCGGTTCGTCGTAACCGGGGCCTGCCCGACGGGGTGCCCGAGGGGCACAATCGGGCCACTTGCTTCAGGCGCAACCGATGGACGCATCACGGCGCGACTATTTTCGCCAGGCCCAGACGCTGCAGCGGCAGCTCGGCGTGCTGCTGGCGGCGGGCCTGTTGCTCAGTTGGCTGATGTCGCATGCTTCGTCACGGTGGCTCGAGTTGCTGTGCCTGGCGCTGCTGCTGCTATGCACTGCGGGGGTCTTCGTGGTGTCGGCACGGCTGTTCACGCGTCACTACCCGGCGATTTCGCTGTTCAATGACCGGCTGTGGTTTCGCGGGCTGCGCGAGCAGGTGGTGATGCTGCGCCATGTCAGCGATGCACAGCTCGTCGAGTCCCGCGTGGCCGGCTGGACCCGTCGCGCGATCCAACTGCGGATCGATGACGTGCCCTCAAGCGGCGCCGACGGTGATGCCGAGCAGTTGCTCATTCCGCTTGACGCGGTGGAAGCCGACCCCAACGAGGTGCTGGGGCTGATCCGCGAACGCGCGGCGCTGCAGCGCGAACTGCCGGCCATTCATTGAGGCGAGGCGCCGGCGGCGCACGGCACCTCGCGGTGTCGACTCGCACATCGTCGTATAGTGGGCCGCTCGCCGTTCGCAGTGCCCGATGACCCCGATTGCCGTCGTCACCACCGTGGCCACCCGCGCAGAGGCGCAAACCATGGCGCAGGCGCTGGTGCAGCGCCGCTTGGCGGCGTGTGCGCAGATCTCGCAAATCGACAGCGTCTACCGCTGGCAGGGCCAGGTGCAACATGAACCCGAGTGCCGCATCGTCATCAAGACCACGCGCGAGCGCTACGCGCAAGTCGAGCAGGCGATCCGCGAGCTGCACGGCTACGAATTGCCGGCGATCCACGCCGTGGCCTTCGAGGCGATCTACGCGCCCTATGGCGAGTGGATCGCGCAAGCCTGCGAAGCCGAAGTCCAGACCCCCGAACCGACCTCACGGAGTGTGTGAATGAGCAGCATCCTGTCCGAAGCCAACCCGGAACCCGCGGCGCCGAGCGAGCGCGGCAGTTCGATGGAAGAACGGCTCGCGTTCCAGTCACGCTACGTGCTGGTGTTCGGCGAGATCGACGACAAGCTCGCGCAGACCACCTGCCGGCGGTTGCTGGCGCTGTCGGAGCAGTCCGACGCGCCGATCACGCTGCTGGTGTCGTCGCCGGGCGGCCATGTGGAGTCGGGCGACGCGATCTTCGACATGATCCGCTTCGTGCGCGCGCCGGTCACCACGGTGGGCTCGGGCTGGGTGGCCAGTGCCGGCTGCCACATCTTCCTGGCGCCGCCCAAGGAGCGGCGCGTGTGCCTGCCCAACACGCGCTTCATGATCCATCAGCCGGCCGGCGGCGCCGGCGGCCAGGCCACCGACATCGCGATCCAGGCCAAGGAGATCCTGCGCACCCGCGAGCGCATTGCGCGCGTGATCGCCACGCAGACCGGCAAGTCGCTGGCGAGCGTGCTCACCGACATGGAGCGCGACTTCTGGATGAACGCCGAGGAAGCCGTCAAGTACGGCATCGTCTCGCGCATCATCGAGCGGCAGAAAGACCTGGCCTGAGCGCCGTTGACGATGCTGCGCCTGCATTGCTTCTGCCAGTCGGGCAACAGCTTCAAGGCGGCGTTCGCGCTGCGCGCGATGGGCCTGCCCTACGAGAGCGTGTTCGTCGACTTCATGAACGGGCAAACGCGCGACGCTGCCTGGCGCACGCAGACCAATGCGATGGGCGAAGCGCCGGTGCTCGATGACGGGCCGTTGCGCCTGACGCAATCGGGCGTGATCCTCACGCACCTGGCGCGCATGAGCGGGCGCTTCGGCGGCCGCGACGAGGCCGAGCAGCGCGAGGTGTTGCGCTGGCTGCTGTTCGACAACCACAAGTTCACCAGCTACTTTGCGACCTACCGCTTCATGCGGGCCTTCGGGCCGGTGGCGCCCGACGCGGCCGTGCTGGCGTTCCTGAAGTCGCGCATCGACGGCGCCTACGGCATCGTCGACAAGCACCTGTCCGAGCGCGACTGGCTGGTGGGTGACGCCCCGACCATCGCCGACTTCTCGTTGTCGGGCTACCTGTTCTATCCAGTGGACGAAAGCGGCATCGACGCGGCCGAGAGCCACCCGCACATCGGCGCGTGGGTGCAGCGGCTGCGCCGCGTCGAGGGCTGGGGCGATCCGTACGAGGTGCTGCCCGGCGAGCGCATCGCACCGCGCTGGGTGAGACCGGACGAGTGACAGCACCTGCGTGCTGTCATTGGCCAGTCGAGCCGGTCGGGCCCGCAGACCCGACCGTGGGCGTCAGCGCTTGATCGACGACACCGACACTGGCGTGCGCAGCCGCACACGCCGCAGCGGCTCGGCCGCCGGCCGCGAGATCGGCGACACCGCATGCGCCCGGCCGCGCAGCAGCGGCGTCATGCGCTTGGCATGCAGGCCGTACAGGCGGTCGATCTCCTGGCGGATGCGCGGCGGAAACCCCATGCGGTTGCCGCGGCGGTCGACCATCAGATCCATCAGCAGGCGGTCGACAGCGGGCAGGTCGGACCAACTGGTCGCGATGCGGTTGGCGATGCGCGGGTAGTGGCGGCACAACTGCTTGGGGTGCATGCCGTTGGGGATGCTGCGCAGCCACGAATGCGTGTGGCTCAGCATCACGCGATCGTCGTCGACCAGCGGTGCGCGGGTCTGCGACCAGTCGACGCCCCGGCGGCGCCGGCGTTGCATGCGGCCGAGCCAGTCACTCAGCATTCCGCGCACGCTCAAAAAGACAGCTCTCAGGAACATGACGTGGATCCCGGCGGGTGGGGCACAACGGCTGCGCCCGCTCGGCGACTCCGAACAATGGCACTGACCGACAGCCTAGTGAACCTGGACGCCCTCGGTAGCCCCACGTCCGAGTGGAATCGCTGGCGGGCGAGAAATTCTTGACAGCTGCTGTTGCTGCCGTCGCACAGGGTTGTTACCAAGCCAGCCATCGACCGCGCGTCCCTTGTCACGCGCGGCCCCGAGTCGGCAGCGCATACAGTGCGTATACGCGGTGGGACCGCGTCAAATTCGCGACTTCCTGCCGCCTTGCCGCCCAATCCCATGCCTCGCCGAAACCGTCCGATCGCGCGTCAGCGGCCGCTGGCCGTCTCAGCCGCCTATGCCGGCGGATTGTGGCTGGCGGCCTGGGCCCTGGCGGCCGCGGTGCAGCTGGTGATGGCAGGTGCCCAGTGGCGCCGGCTCGGCCTGCCTCAGCCCGCCTGGATGCCTTGGCTGGCCTTGCTGCCGGCGCTGGCCGGCGCGTGTGGTTTCGCAGCCGGCTGGCGTGTATTCGGGCACGGCCGCCGCGCAGCGCGGCCCGCCCACGGCTGCGGCGCCGCGTTGGCCGCCGGCTGCCTGGTCCCGTGGCTGAGCGGCGCCTTGCTGCCGTTGCTTGCGGCCTGGCGCAGCGGGATGTGGCCGGCCCTGGCCTGGTGTGTGCTCGGCAGCGCGCTGATGGCGCTACCAGTTGCGCGCGTGACTCAAGACCGCAAGAAAGGCAACCCATGAATCAAGCGGACAAAGCCGCGCGCTTTCGCGCCTTGCACGAGGCGGCGGGCGCATTCGTGATCGGCAACGCCTGGGACGCCGGCTCCGCGCGCGTGCTGGCGGGGGCGGGCTTTGTCGCGCTGGCGACTTCCAGCGGGGCCACCGCCGGCGTGCTGGGCCGGCGCGACGGCTCGGTGTCGCGTGACGAGGCGATGGCCAACGCGCGCGCCGTGGCCGAGGCCTGCGAATTGCCGGTGTCGGGCGATCTCGAGAACGGCTACGGCCACGATGCGCAGGCAGTCGTCGAGACCATCGGCTGCGCCGTGCAGGCGGGGCTGGTGGGCGGCTCGATCGAAGACTACAGCGGCGACGCCGCGCAGCCGCTGTATCCGCTGACGCAGGCGGTGCAACGCATCGAGGCAGCGGTGCGGGCGGCGCGGGCGCTGCCGTGGCCCTTCACGTTGACCGCGCGCTGCGAGAACTTCCTGCGCGGCAATCCGAGCCTCGACGACACCATCGCGCGTCTGCAGGCCTTCGAGCGCGCCGGTGCCGACGTGCTGATGGCGCCGGGCTTGCCCGACCTCGATGCGGTGCGGCGCGTCTGCGCCGCGCTGCGCAAGCCGTTCAATTTCATGGCCGGCATTCGCGGCAAGTCGTTCTCGGTGACGGAGTTGCAGGCCGCGGGTGTCAAGCGCATCAGCCTGGCCACTTCGCTGTACCGCTGCGCGATGACGGCGCTGGCCGACGCCGCCCGCGAAGTGCAGACTGAGGGCCGCTTCGCCTACCTCGAGCGCACGATGCCAACACCGGACTTCAATCGTTTGATGCGGGGTTGATGCGATGCCGGACCCGCAGGCCCGCGGCATCGTCGTGGGGCTCTCTCAGGTGCGTCGCCTGGCGGTCGTCGTGGTCATGGCATGGGCCGGCCCGGTTGCGGCCACGCTGCCGGTCACGGCGCCGCAAGACGACGGCCCACTGACCACCCGGACGATCGAATTCGCCGACCTGTCCGACCCCGCGCGCGGCGGCCGTCGCGTGCCGATCAAGGTGCACGTGCCGCAGTGGACGGGCCCGTTTCCGGTGGTGGTGGTGTCGCACGGCGCCGGCGGCAACTGGGACGCCAACTACGCACAGGCACGCCACCTGGCCAGCCACGGCTACGTGGTGCTGGCATTGGAGCACGTGGCCAGCAACAGCGAGCGATTGCGCCAAGGCATGCGCTTCGGCGCCAACCTGAAGGCGATGACACGCGACGCCTCCGAGGTGCTGGGGCGGCCGCGCGACGTCACTTTCGCGCTCGATCAGGCGCAGCAATGGAATCAATCGCACGCGCAGCTCAAGGGCGTGTTCGACATGACGCGGGTGGCCGCCATGGGCCATTCGTTCGGTGCCTACACGGTGCTGGCGGTGTGCGGTGCGCGTCCGGCCCTCGACTGGCTCGAGCCGCGGGTGGATCCCGGCAAGGGCCTCGGGCCCGACCTGAGCGACCCCCGCGTCAAGGCCTGTGTCGCGCTGTCGCCGCAGGGCCCGGGTGAGCCGTTCTTCCTGGAAGGCAGTTTCGCGACCATCAACCGGCCGGTGCTGGCCATCAGCGGGTCACGCGACGAACAGCAAGCCACGACGCCGGCCAATCGACGGCGTTTCTTCGAATTGGAGCCGGTGGACGCCAAGGTGTTCGTGTGGCTGGCCAACGCCGATCATCAGGCGTTTTCCGACGCCACCGGCTCGCGGCGCACCAACCCACCGTCGCGCTCGCGCGCCGACGTGCAGCCGATCGTGCGCGCGGCGACACAGCTGTTCCTCGAGGCGCAATTGCGCGGCGACACCGACGCCGATGCACGCTTGTCGGAACGCGGCCTGCAGCCGTTGGCGCACGGCGTGGTCAACCACATCGAGGTGCTGCGCAAGTAGTGGTGCGTTGCGCGGCCGCCAGGGAACGCGGTCCGCTAGACTGACTGCCGTTGCTTTCAACATCCGAGTGCCCATGGCCGCAGTCCACGAATCCCCCTTGCTCGAAGCCTTGAAGGCCGTGGTCGATCCCAACACGGGCAAGGATTTCGTCTCGACCAAGCAGCTGAAGAACCTGCGCATCGACGGCGCCGACGTCTCGTTCGACGTTGAACTCGGCTATCCGGCAGCCAGCCAATTGGCCGCGCTGCGCAGCGAGCTGGTGGCGGCGGCGCGGCGCGTCAGCGGCGTGGCCAACGTCAGCGTCACGCTGCACTCGAAAGTCATCGCGCACGCCGTGCAACGCGGCGTGCCGCTGCTGCCCGGCGTCAAAAACATTGTCGCCATCGCCTCGGGCAAGGGCGGAGTGGGCAAGAGCACCACCACCACCAACCTGGCGCTGGCGCTGGCCGCCGAAGGCGCGCAGGTGGGCATCCTCGATGCCGACATCTACGGCCCCAGCCAGCCGACGATGATGGGCCTGTCGGGCCGCCCCGAGAGCGCCGATGGCAAGACGATCGAGCCGCTGGTCAACCACGGCGTTAGCGTGATGTCGATCGGCTTTCTGGTCGAGCCCGACCAGGCGATGATCTGGCGCGGCCCGATGGCCACGCAGGCGCTCGATCAGCTGCTGCGCCAGACCCAATGGGGCGAGCTCGACTACCTGCTGGTCGACATGCCGCCGGGCACCGGCGACATCGCGCTGACGCTGAGCCAGCGCGTGCCACTCACCGGTGCGGTGATCGTCACCACGCCGCAGGACATTGCGCTGCTCGACGCCAGGAAGGGCCTCACGATGTTCGAGAAGGTGAGCGTGCCGATCCTCGGCATCGTCGAGAACATGAGCGTGTACGTGTGTCCGAATTGCGGCCACAGCGAGCACATCTTCGGCGCCGATGGCGGCCGGCGCATGGCCGAGCAATACAAGGTCGACTACCTTGGCGCGCTGCCGCTGAACATGTCGATCCGCGAGCAGACCGATGCCGGCCACCCCACCGTGGTGGCCGATCCCGACGGCGAGATCGCCGCCATCTACAAGAGCGTGGCGCGCCGCATCGCGGTGTCGATCGCCGGCAAGGCGCGCGACTTCAGCGCCAAATTCCCCACCGTCACGGTCAGCAAGAACACCTGAGGGTCTGCGCGGTATGAACCTGCTCGAGGCGCTGCGCTACCTCACCGCCCTCGAGCAGCACCGCCACTTCGGCCGCGCGGCGCAGGCGTGCCGCATCACGCAGCCGGCGCTGTCCAATGCGATCCGCACGCTGGAGCAGGAGCTCGGCGTGCCGGTGGTGCGTCGAGCACGGCTGTATGAAGGGCTCACGGCCGAGGGCGAGGTGGTGCTGGCACATGCGCACCGCCTGTTGCGCGAAGCCGAGTCGCTGCGCCAGGAGTTGCACAGCCGCGTCGACGCGCCACGCGGCGCGTTGCAGATCGGCGCCGTGCCCACCGCGCTGCCGGTGGCGGGGCGGTTTGCCGCGCAACTGCGTGCGCGCCAGACCGGCATCGAGCCGGTGCTGCGTTCGCTGAGTTCGCCCGAGATCGAGATCGGGCTGGAGAACCTCTCGCTCGATCTGGCCTTGGGCTACATCGGCCGCGAGCAGGTGAAGGCGCGCGCCTTGCAGATCTGGCCGCAGTACGAGGAGGCCTACTTCCTGGTGCGGCGCGCTGCGGGCAACACTGCGCCCGCCGCAGCGACGGCCACCTGGCGCGAGTCGGCCGCGCTGCCGTTGGTGATGCTGACCCCCGAGATGCACAACCGTGCCATCGTCGAGCAAGCGATGCGCAGCGCCGGTGTCGAGCCGCATCCGGCGCTGGAGACCAACTCGGTGTTGGCGCTGGTATCGGCGCTGGGCGAAGGCTCGCTGGCGGCGGTGCTGCCCGGCGCGCTGCTCGACGTGGCCAGCGGCCTCACGACACTGCAAGTGCAGCCGCTGGTCGAACCCACGGTGCGTACGCCGATCGGATTCATGACGGCGGCCGCCGCGCGCACCACGCCCGCACTGCGCGCCGCGCTGGCGCTGGCGCAGGATGCCAACTGGCTGCAGCAGATCGGCCGACGCTGAAAACGGTAGCGCTGCCGCCGCGTCGCGCTTGGGCGAAGGCCCCTCAGTGGATGGTCACGCCCGCACCGTCGGTGGCGATGCTGCTGCCCAGGTAGTCGGAGCCATCGCGGTCGTTGACAAGCAGTGGCGGCTCTGCAGGCGGCAGTTTGTGCTCGGAGAGCAACAGCTGCAGCGCCTCATCGGCCGACATCGGCGCAGCGAGGAAGTAGCCCTGGCCGAAGCGGCAGCCGCGGGCGCGCAGTTGCGCCAGTTGGGCCGACGTCTCGATGCCCTCGGCGATCACCGTCTTGCCCAGCGCGTTGCCCAGGCTGATGATGGCGCGCACGATCTCGGCGTCCTGGCTGGCGTTCATCATGTGGTTGACGAACGAGCGGTCGACCTTGAGGCTGGAGATCGGCAGCGTCGACAGGTAAGACAACGACGAGTAGCCGGTGCCGAAGTCGTCGACGCTGATGCCCACGCCGATATCGCGCAGCCGGGTCAGCGTCTCGAGCGCACGCTCCAGCTGCGTCATTAGCTTGCTCTCGGTGATTTCCAGCGTCAGGTGCGATGCCTCGATGCCGTTGGCACGCAGCAGGCCGGACACATGGCTGGCCAGCCCGCCCTGGCACAAGTCGATGCCCGACAGGTTCACCTGCATGCGCAATTGCGGGTTGCCGGTGCTGGCCTGCCAGCGCCTGAGTTGTTGGCAGGCCATCGACAGGATGCGCTCGGTCAGCCGGCCGATCAGGCCCGACTCCTCGGCCACCGCGATGAACCGCTGTGGCGGCACCGGCCCGCGCTCGGCGTGCGTCCAGCGCGCCAGCGCCTCGAAGCTGACGATGCGGCCGCTGGTCAGATCGAAGATCGGCTGGAAGGCCAGCGTGATCTGGTCGTGCTCGATCGCCTGCCGCAGATCGGCTTCCAGCCGCACCTGGTCGGACAGTTGCGAACGCAGCGCGGTGTCGAACAACGCGTGCCGCGCGCGGCCACTGGACTTGGCGCGGTACATCGCGATGTCGGCATCGCGCAGCACTTCGTCGGGCGTCTGGTAGCCGACGCTGCTGAAGGTGATGCCGATGCTGGCGCTGGTGTTGACTTCGGTGCCGTCCACCTGAAACGGCTCGCGCAGCGCCTGCTGCAGGCGATCGGCCAGGGCCAGCGCCATGTCTTCGCCACCGGTCTGCTCGATCAGGATCGCGAACTCGTCGCCGCCCAGACGCCCCACGATGTCGGCCGGCCGCACCTGGCGCACGATGCGCTGCGCCGCCACCACCAGGAATTGGTCACCCGCGCTGTGGCCCAGCGTGTCGTTGATCAGCTTGAAGCGGTCGAAGTCGAGGTACATCACCGCAAACCCGCGCGCTGGGTCGGCCCGGCAGCGCTCGATCGCCGTCGCCAGGCTGTCGCGAAAGCGCACGCGGTTGGACAGGCCCGTCAAGTTGTCGTGATAGGCGATGTGGTGCAGACGCGTTTCGGCCGAGCGGCGCCCGGTGATGTCTTGTGCCTGCAGGATCAGCCGCGGCACCGCGATCGCGCCGTCGGCGAAGGTGCCGGTGTGGATCGAGACCCACACCTCCTGGCCCGTCGGGTGGTTGATGCGCAGTTCGATCGGCGCTGCCTCGTCGCCCAGCGCGCAGCGTGTCAGTCGCTCGGCCAAGGCCGCGGCGTCGTGCGTGTGCACGATGGCGCCCAGTTCGCGGCCCACCAGATCGCGCTCGCTGCGCCCCACCAGCGCCAGCATCGCGCCGTTGGCCTGCAGCACCTGGCCGTTCACCGACACCAGCGCCATGCCGATCGCCGCGTTGGAAAACGCGCTGTGAAAGCGCTGCTCGCTAACCCCCAGCTCCCCCAGGTGGCGCGCCGTCTGCTCGGCCTCGCGCTCGGCGGCCTCCAGGCGCACGCGGTGCGCGGCGTCGTCGAACTCGCGCTTGCGAAAGTACACGTGCAGCATCACCAGCAGCATCGCGATGATCGGCACCGCGGCCGTCAGCACGCCCACCCCCACCTGCTCGAAGGTGAGGAACAGCAGCCCGGCGATCAGCGAGCTGGCGGCGTAGGTGATGCCCACCCAGCCGAAGCTGCCCATCAGCGCGTTCAAGCGCATCGGCTCGTTGCGCTTGAGGTGCGGGATCACCGTGATCATCGAGGTGTTGACCAGGAAGTAGCCGATCGCGAACGTCATCGCCACCAGCAGCAGCACCACTTCGTTGAACACGCCCAGCGCGTTCAGGCCCCGCATCGCGGCGTGCAGCGTGTTGCCGGTGATGCCCATCGCGATGGCCGCCACCGCCGGGCTCACCAGCCGGCTCGTCCAGCGCTTGGAGCTGCGCATCGAGCCGACCAGTGCCTCGCCGGCTGCTGCCAACACGGCAGCCGCCGGCCCGTGCATCAACAGCAGCAGGAAGATGAAGATCTCTCCGGCGGCGAACGAGTTTTTCGAGCCGGGGATGCGCACCGGATACAGGCCCGCCAGCATGGCGACCGCGCAGCCGATCGCCACCTGCGCCTGCGCGGCCAGCGGCAACGCCGCCACCTGGTGCAGGGCAAGCCCGAGCGAGCCGAGGCCGAGCAGCACCATGAACCACCAGTAGGCGGCCGCCTTGCGGTTGTAGTCGGGCATCAGCGCTGCATGCAGCGCCGCCCACCACGATGTTTGCGGGCTCGCGGTATCGATGCGGGTGAGCGGATTCATTGCTGGGTACCGCTGAAGGGATCAAGGCTCGCCGCGAACGGATTCGCTGAGCACCAGCCCCTCACTCAGCACCAGGCCCTCGCTGAGCACCAATCCTTCGCTGAGCACCAGGCCCTCGCTGAGCACCAGGCCCTCGCTGAGCACCAAGCCCTCGCTGAGCACCAGGCCCTCGCTGAGCACGATGCCTTGCGCCAGCGTGGGTCCGCTGCCGCTGGCCAGCCAGGCCGCGAGCGTGGCGGTGGGCATGAAGATGCCGGTCCCGGCAACCAGTGAACTCGCGCCCACCAGCGCATCGGCGCGCACCACGCCCCACGTGAGCAACTGTTGA
>JBIODO010000061.1:0-13840 GCA_044445225.1 Burkholderiales bacterium | reverse complement strand
GCAGATTCTAGGCCGCGCCTCGTGCGCCCTGCGCCGGGTTTCCCCGGCTTGGCCCGCTCACTTCCAGAAGCACTCGGCTTCCGAGATTGGGCCGAGCACCTTGTGCGCTGCGCGTGCCGTGACTGCCAGGTGCGCTTCGAGATAACCCGCTGCAAACCAGGCGGCCGGCTGGGTTGCCGCCTCGGCGCGAAACGCGGCGGCCGCGACGGCCACGTCGTTGTGCCGGCCCAGCGCATCTTGCGCGGCGGGCAGCCGCTTCAGGTAGCGCTGCATTTCATCTTGCGGCCACAGGTCGGCTGTCAACTCCGTGAGGTAGCGCAACCGCTTCAGACGCTTGCGCACACGATGCTGTTTCTCGAGCGGGATTTTCTCGAAGCGGCGGCCGTCTTGCGCAACCTTGTGATGCAGATCGTTCAATCGCCGGGCCAGCCACTCGCGGGTGGCCGCCGGCGACAGCGGCGTGAATTGCTCGGCACCGGCGTGGGCCAGCGCGAGGATGGCGAGCAAGGTGAGCTGCAACGACGTCTCTCGCACCACCACTGAGGGATCGGTCGAGGCACAGGGCCGCCATGACAGCAGCGGCGCCGATGCGGCTTCCAACAGGGGACGCACGGCAGCGCAGACCACCTCGTCGTCGCGGCGCTGGCCCAGCTTGCTGAATGCCTGCGACAGCACGGCGTCCCATGAGGGTGCGATGGCCGGCGACAGTGCGGCGAGCTCTCGCAACACCGTGCGCAACCGACGCAGCCCCACGCGCGCCTGGTGAATGGTTTCGGCTTCGGTCACGCCCTCTGCCAGGTCGCTCGTGTTGGCCAATACCTGTTCGAGCGTCGACTGCAACACGGCGCGCATCAGCGCGGGGCCATCGGTGGCCTGCGCCAGCGCGGGCTGCCGCGCCTTGGTCGCGGTTGGCGGCGTGGCCTGGGGCCGCAACAGACGCTCGCCGCGATCGGCCTTGCTGGTGGTGCAGATCCACAGGCCGCCATGCTCGATCCAGGCGGCGGCCAGATCGAATACGCCTTGCACCGGCCCGCCCTTGTGCTCGAGTTCGAGTTCGGCCAGCGCAATCGAACGCGCTGGCGCGCTGGCGTGGCCGACGTCCAGCGCCACTTCGATTTGACTGCCGTGAGCATCGCGCACCAGACAGCGCAGACGGTTTACGTCGGAGGCGTGGCGCTCGGCCAGCGCCGACGCGGGAGCGCCTCCAAGCGCCGCGCGCAGCAGGCTGCCGGCATCGCTGCCATCGTGGCGGTGTGGATCGATCACCGGCACGCTCGCGCCGGCGCCCGGAACGCGCACCTCGTGCTCGAGGCGATGCACCGCGCCCTCGCCCGGCGTCTTCAGCGTTTGCATCCAGCGCCGCCCTTCCAGCCGCAGGCGCAACGCCACCCGGTTGCGCCCCAGCCGGCCATCGACCGTGTCGAAGTAGCGGGCCTGCAACCTCAGGCTTCGCGCGCCGTGCGCGCGCAAGGCATGGCGCAGCGATGGCAACACCGCATCCGGCACTGCAAGCTTGAGTTCAAGTTCACTCATCGGGCGCCGCCGCATTCACTGCTTGCGAGAAAGGCCAAACGGCACCCGCAGGTGCCGTGAGTCTTGGGCTCGCATTGGTAGGCGCGAGTGGACTCGAACCACCGACCCCCACCATGTCAAGGTGGTGCTCTAACCAGCTGAGCTACGCGCCTGCGAGGGCGGCATTCTAGCAGCGCGCTTTGAGCGTCAGTGCCGCCGCGCGCCGCGCACACCCGGGATGCGGGTGATCTGCGCCAGCACAGCCGGCAAGCGTGTGGCGTTGTCGACTTCGACGGTCAGCTCCATGTGCACCACCGCGCCCGACGCGCTCGGCGCGGGCTGTGTGTGCACGGCCGTCACGTTCATGCGCTCCTTGGCGAGCAACTCCGAGACGTCGCGCAGCAGCCCTGTGCGCTCGCTGGCCTCGAGCCACACCTTGACCGGATACAGCGCCTCGCGTCCAGCCGGCTTGGCACCCCAGGCCACCGCGATCGCGCGCTCGGGGTTGACCCGCAACATCTGGCGCAGGTTGGTGCAGTTGCTGCGATGGATCGCCACGCCCTTGCCGCGCGTGACGTAGCCGCCGATCGCATCGGGCGGAGCCGGGCGGCAGCAGCGCGCCAGCGTGGTCATCAGCGACTCGACGCCGACCACCAGCACACCGCCTTCGCTGGCCTTGGCACGGCGCAGCGCGATGGCATCGGCCGGTGGCGGCGCAGCCTCCTGCGGCTTGAGCAGGGTTTCGATGTGGCGCAGCGAGAACTCGTCCTTGCCCACCACTTCGAACAACGCATCGGCGCCCTTGAAGCCCAGGCGCGCCGCCAGCTCGTCGAGCTTGAGCGCGGTGCGTCCCTCGCGCTGCAGCAGCTTCTCCACCAGCTCGCGGCCGCGAGCGATGGTCTCGTTCTGCGCGCGCGCGTTGAACCAGGCCCGCACCTTGGCACGCGCGCGCGGGCTCTTCAGGTAGCCGAGTTCGGTATTGAGCCAGTCCATCGACGGACCGCCCTCTTTGGTGACAGTGACCTCCACCGTCTGCCCGTTGGCCAGCGCCGTGTTCAGCGGCACCATCGCGCCGTCGACGCGCGCACCGCGGCAGCGATGCCCGAGGTCGGTGTGCACGGCATAGGCAAAGTCCACCGGTGTGGCACCGGCGGGCAGCTCGATCACCGTGGCTTGCGGCGTGAACACGAAGATACGGTCGTCGAAGCCGGGATCTCCATCGAGCGACACCTGCGCGGCGTGGTCGCGCTCCCACGCGAGCAGCTGGCGCAGCACCGCCTTGCGCGCCTGGGACACCCGCTCCTCGAAGCCGCCGGCTGCGCTGATGCCCGCGTAGCCGCGAGCGCCCGCCTCCTTGTAGGCCCAGTGCGCGGCCACGCCGTACTCGGCGTGATCGTGCATGGCGCGTGTGCGGATCTGCACCTCCAACGCGGCACCGTCGTCGTCGAGCACCACGGTGTGCAGCGATTGGTAGCCATTGGCCTTGGGCCTGGCGATGTAGTCGTTGAACTGCTCGGGCAACGCGCGCCAGCGCGCATGCACGCACGACAGTGCGGCATAACAGTCGCGCAGATCGGGCACGATCACGCGCAACGCGCGCAGATCGTAGATCGATGCCAGATCGACGCCCTTGCCCTGCATCTTCTTCCAGATGCTGTACAGGTGCTTGGGCCGGCCCTGCACCTGCGCGTCGATGCCGGCGGCGGCCAGCTCGTTGCGCACGCGTTCGCTCGCCTCGCGCACCGCGGCCTCGCGGCGCGAACGGGTCTGGTCGAGCTGGCGCGCGATGTGCGCGTAGTGCGCCGGCTGCAAGAAACGGAACGCCAGGTCCTCGAGCTCCCACTTGATCTGCCAGATGCCCAGGCGGTTGGCCAGCGGCGCGAACACCTGCTGCGACTCCAGCGCCAGCTCCGGTGCACACGGTTGCTTGGCGGCGGCATGCCAGCGCAGCGTCTGCAGACGCGACGCCAGCCGCAGCAGCACCACGCGCAGATCGCGTGAGAACGCCAGCAGCATCTTGCGCACCCGCTCGGTCTGCTGCTCGCGCCGCTCGGCCTCGACGCTGGCTTCGCGCGCGGCGCGCTGCACCTGCACCAGCTTGCGCGTGTACTCCACCAGCCCGGCGTACGACTCGCCGAAGGCATTGCGCACCATCTCTTCGGGGCGCTGCAGGAAATCGGCGGCGTAGACCAGGTAGGCGGCAGCTCGCAGCGGCGGCGCCGCGCCGATGCCCTCGAGAATGCCGGCCACGCCGTCGGCATGGGCGAGCGCGGGCTCGCCGGTGTCGAGCACGTGGCCGGCGAGCAGCGGCTCGGCGAAGGCGCGCGCGCGTTGCAGCGCACCGGCCTCCTGCACCGCATGCACGTCGACCGGTGCCGACAGCGCCGAGCCGGGCGCCGTCTGCGCCACATCCGCGAGGCGAACGATCGGCGCGGCTTCGCTGCCCGCCGGCATCAACTCGGTCTTCATGGCGACAACAGGAATTCGCGCACCGCGTTCGTCTGCTCGGGCTGCACCAGCATCGGCGCATGGCCGACGCCAGCGAACTCCACCAGCTTGGCGCGCGGGCCGCGGCTGCCCATCTCGCGCGCGGTGTCGCGGCTCAGCAGGTCAGACTCCGCACCGCGGATCAACAGCGTCGGGCAGCGCAGCGCGTCGAAAGCCTGCCACAGCGCCGCCTCGCCCGCCGCCGCCAACTCGGGCGTGACGGCCTTGAACGGCACCGCGATGTCGGGATCGCTGCGCGGCACCAAAGCATCGCCATCGCTCTTCAGTTGCGGCTCGGTCAGCGTCAACCATTGCTCGCGGGTGTGCGGCCCGAAGCCGGTCGAGATGGCCCAGATCGCGTCGGCTGCTTCGTCAAGGGTGCGCCAACGACGCGTCTGCCCCACATAGCCCCCGATGCGCGCCAGCCCTGCCGGGTCCAGGCGCGGCCCCACGTCGTTGAGCACCAGCTTGCTCACCGGCGAGCCGCGCAGCGCGGCCACGCCGAGACCGATCAGCCCACCCATCGAGGTGCCGACCCAATGCACCGTGCGCGCGTTCAGGCGCGCCAGCAATGCCACCATGTCCGACGCATACTGCGGCAACACATAGCCCATCGGATCGCGCAGCCAATCGGAGCGGCCGCGGCCCACCACGTCGGGGCACACGACGCGATAGCGATCGAGCAGGGTGCGCGCCAGGGTGTCGAAGTCGCGGCCCTGGCGCGTCAGGCCATGCACGCACACCAGCACGGTGTCGTTGGCCGGATCACCCCACTCCCAGTACGCCATGCGATGCAGGCTGTGGCCACTGAGGCAATGCACGTCGAGCAGGCGGGGTTCGGGCACGGTGGGCTCCTTTGCCGATAATGATCCTATCAACTCAAGCCAAGGAACCACCATGTTGAAGGGAAAGACCGCCTTGGTCACCGGTTCGACCAGCGGCATCGGGCTTGGTGTCGCACTGTCGTTGGCGCAAGACGGGGCCAACATCATGCTCAACGGCTTCGGCGAATACGAAGCGGCCAAGCGCGCGGTGGCCGAGTTGGGCGTCAAGGTGTCGTACCACGGTGCCGACATGAGCAAGCCGGCCGAGATCGAAGCGATGGTGCGCACCTGCGAGCAGGAGTTCGGTGCGCTCGACATCCTCGTCAACAACGCCGGCATCCAGCATGTGGCGAAGGTCGAAGACTTTCCGCCCGAGCGCTGGGACGCGATCATCGCGATCAACTTGACCTCGGCCTTCCACACCACGCGCTTGGCGCTGCCCGGGATGAAGCGGCGCAACTGGGGCCGCATCCTGAACGTCGCCTCGACGCACGGGCTGGTGGCCTCCGCCGAGAAATCGGCGTACGTGGCGAGCAAGCACGGCATCCTCGGCTTCACCAAGAGCATCGCGCTCGAGACCGCGACCACCGGCATCACCGTGAACGCCATCTGCCCGGGCTGGGTGCTGACGCCGCTAGTGCAGAAGCAGGTCGATGCGCGCGCGGCGCAGGCCGGCATCAGTGACGCCGAGGCGAAGAAGCAGCTGCTTGCCGAAAAGCAGCCGTCGCTGCAGTTCACGACTCCCGAGCAACTCGGCGCACTCGCCGTGTTCCTGTGCTCGCCGGCCGGCGACAACGTGCGGGGCGTGGCCTGGAACGTCGACGGCGGCTGGGTCGCTCAGTAGCCGCTGCGCGACCGCTCGCAGGGCCGAATCAGCGGGTCATCGGCGGTGCGGCTGCCGTGCTGCTGCCTTCACGTGGGGTCGATCGAATCGTCGCCGCGGTGTCATAGAGCCTTGGGCCTGTACCACCGAACTTCGCGTCAGGGTCTTGCAAACGTTCAAGCCAAGAGTGGTAAACCGCGTCATGATGCGATCGTCCCGTGAGCACTTTCGGTGCACTTGCGATGTTCCGCGATGGCGCGCGGTCGCGCACGCGGCCAACGAGCCGTGTTCAAGGTCACGGAACCGAATGCAAAGCCAGAAATAGATGTAACAGGCGGTCGATTTTCCGGTCTGTCCTAGGTTTTCCCCCGGCAAAATGCCGCTGTTACAAATACGGAGTTGCGAATGAATACGCCCGCCAACACTCGGCCCGACCGCATCGTCGTGGTCGACGACGACGCGCGCATCCGGGATCTCTTGCGCCGCTACCTGACTCAAGAAGGGTTCGAGGTACTGTTGGCCGAAGACGCCAAGGCGCTGAACCGAATCCTCACCCGCGAGACGATCGATCTGATCGTGCTCGACCTGATGCTGCCGGGCGAAGACGGCCTGTCGATCTGCCGCCGGCTGCGCGCCGCCAACGACGTGACGCCGATCATCATGCTGACGGCCAAGGTCGAGGACGTCGACCGCATCGTCGGCCTCGAGGTCGGCGCCGACGACTACCTGCCCAAGCCGTTCAACCCGCGCGAGTTGCTGGCCCGCGTGCACGCTGTGCTGCGTCGCCGACCGGCGATGGAAGCGCCAGGCGCGCCGTCCAAGGAGGCGCAGACCGTGGCCTTTGGGCCGTTCGAGTTTGACTTGAGCCTGCGCCGCCTGATGAAGAACGGCGAACAGATTGCGCTGACCACCGGCGAGTTCTCGATGCTCAAGGCGTTGGTGCGCCACCCGCGCCAGCCGTTGTCGCGCGACAAGCTGGCGCAATTGGCGCGCGGTCGCGAGTTCGAGCCCTTCGACCGCAGCCTCGACGTGCAGATCTCGCGCCTGCGCAAGATGATCGAATCCGACCCGTCGCAACCGCGCTATATCCAGACCGTCTGGGGTGTGGGCTACGTGTTCGTGCCGGACGGCGCGAACTGATATCGCCGGCGCTTAGCGCAAGCGCCGCCACCAACCGCAACTGATTGAAAGCGACCGGCTCCTGCCGGTCGTGTATCGTGCCGGCCGTCGTACACACACCAGGCGATTGACCCCTGACTGACATGTCCCGCTCGCAAGGTGTCGCCCTCAGTCTGTTCTGGCGGACCTTCGTGCTGCTCGCGATCCTGCTGGGCAGCGGCATCATCGCCTGGGTGTGGACGCTGCGCTCGCTGGAGTTCGAGCCGCGGGCGGTGGCCGCTTCGCAGCAGATCGCGAGCCTTGTGAACGTGGCGCGCGCCGCGCTGCGCAACTCCGATTCGATCAACCGCGTCGCGATGGTCAAGAACCTGTCGGCGCAAGAGGCGATTCGCATCGCGCCGCACGAACCCTCGGACAAATGGGACCCCTTCGAGGAAGACCGCTTCACGCGCGTCGTCGCCGCCGAGTTGCACAACCGCCTCGGGCCCGACACCATCGTCGCGCGCAGCGTCAACGGCCAGGCGGGCCTGTGGGTGGGCTTCGGCATCGAGAAGGATGCCTGGTGGCTGCAGACCGAGCTTGGCCGCGTACGCGCGCTGACTGGGCCCACCTGGTTCGTGTGGGTCGGCATCGCGCTGCTGGCGACGATCTTCGGCTCGGTGGCGATCGCGCGGTTGATCAACCAGCCGCTGCGCGAGCTGAGCTTTGCCGCCAGCCGCATCCGCGAGGGCGAGTTCGATTCGCGTCTGGATGAGAACACGATGACCAGCGAGATCCGCGAGGTCAACATGGGCTTCAACCGCATGGCGCGCGAGCTCGCCAAGGTGGAGGAAGACCGCGCGGTGATGCTGGCCGGCATCAGCCACGACCTGCGCACGCCGCTGGCGCGCCTGCGGCTCGAGGCCGAGATGAGCGTGCACGACGAAGAGGCGCAGCAGAACATGGCGCTCGACATCGACCAGCTCGACGCCATCATCGACAAGTTCATGGACTATGCACGCCCGGGCGACACCAAGTTGAAGCCGGTCAACCTGGCCCAGGTGGTCGAGCGCGAGATGCAGGGCTTTCGCGACCCGACGACGATCCGCATCGCGCACCGCGTGGCGATCGACGTCTCGGTGCTGGCCGACGAGATCGAATTGGGCCGCGTGTTCTCCAACCTGTTTGAGAACGCGCGCCGCTACGGCCGCACCGTCGACACCGGCATCGCCGTCGTGCACGTGACCTATGCGCGCACCGGGCCCTGGGTGATCGTCAGCGTGCGCGATCACGGCCAGGGCGTGGCGCCGGAGAAGATGCACCAGCTGACCACGCCGTTCTTCCGCGGCGACGCGGCACGCACCGCCGCCACCGGAGCCGGCCTGGGGCTGGCCATCGTCGAGAAAGCGTTGGCGCGCATGGGTGGAGCGCTGGAGCTCGACAACGCCGCCGACGGCGGCCTGGTCGCGCACATCCGCTTGAAGCGCGCGCCTTGAGGCGCCCGGGCCCGCCGCGACAGCCTCAGCCGCCGCCGGCCTCGCGCTGCAACAGGCAGATCGCTCGCGCCTCGATAGCGCGACCCTCGCCCACCGGCCCCATCTTTTCGGCAGTCTTGGCCTTGACGTTGACGCAGGCCGCCTCCAACGCGAGCGCACCGGCGATGCGCACCCGCATCGCGTCGATGTGGCCACTGAGCCGGGGCGCCTGCGCGATGATGGTCGAGTCGACGTTGACGATGTGATAGCCGGCCGCGCGCACGCGCTGGCCTGCGACGCCCAGCAGCGCCATCGAGTCGGCGCCGCGGAACGCCTCGTCGGTGTCCGGAAAGTGGCGGCCGATGTCGCCCAGCGCCGCGGCGCCGAACAGCGCATCGATGATCGCGTGCACCAACGCATCGCCGTCGGAGTGGGCGAGCAAGCCGTGGCTGTGGGGGATCGTGACACCGCCCAGCACCAGCGGGCGTCCCGCCACCAAGGCGTGCACATCCCAGCCTTCGCCGATGCGAAGCTGCAGCGCGCTGGTGGGTTTTTCGTTTGAGCCGTCAGGCGCCGTGAGCAGCGCCTGCGCGCGCGTCAGATCCTCGGGCCAGGTGACCTTGATGTTGGTTGCGTCGCCCATCACCAGCTTGGGCAACAAACCCATCGCCTCGATGGCTCCCGCCTCGTCGGTCACTGCATCGTCGGCACGCGCCAGCGCGTTGCGCAGGACGCCGATGCGAAACATCTGCGGCGTCTGCGCGGCCCACTTGTCGCGGCGGTCGACGGTGCTGGCCGATCGGCCGTCGCGCTCGGCCTTCAACGTATCGGCCACCGGCAGCGCCAGCAGGCCACCCACTTCATCGTCCATGCAGGCATCGATCAGGCGCTCGACCCATGCCGGCTCCACCAGCGCGCGCGCCGCATCGTGCACCAGCACCCAGTCGTCATCGGCGGCGCCGTGCTCGGCGAGCGCCTGCAAGCCATTGGCCACCGTGCGCGCGCGCGTCGCGCCACCACGCCGCACGCTCCAGCAGCGCTCACCGGCGAAATCGGGCACCTGCCGTTCGAACGCCGTGTCATCGTCGGCCAGAACCACCAGCACGGCGTGCAGGCGCTGCACCTGCGCCAACGCACGCAGCGTGTGTGCGACCAGCGCCCGACCGGCCACCTGGGCGTATTGCTTGGGCTCCAACGTGCCCGCGCGCACCCCGAGGCCGGCGCACGGCACCAGCGCAAATAAGCGGGGCTCGTGCGGTGCGATCTTTGTTGTCATCGCGGCGATTCTAGAATCCCCCTTGAGCGATGCTTGAGTGCCTGCGGTGAACCTCCGGTGACCAGCGCACCGGGAATCGCGGCCTCCACACCCCATGCAACTGCCGAGCATCGCTGCTGGAAAACGCCACGTGTCGCCGCTGCCACCCGGCTCGGCCGACGCGTTGCTGCTCGCTCGTTTGGCCGAGGCGCGCAAGGCCGATGCCCAGGCCACCGCGATACTGACTGCCGACCCGGCCGATGCGCAGCGTCTGGCCGACGAACTGCTGTTCTTCTCGCCGACGCTGCGCGTGGCGGTGTTTCCCGATTGGGAGACACTGCCCTACGACACATTCTCGCCGCACCAAGACCTGGTGTCGGAGCGCCTGGCCACGCTGTGGCGCCTGCTGCAGCACGAACTCGACGTGATGTTGCTGCCGGCAACGACCGCCCTCACGCGATTGGCACCGACGAGTTTTCTCGCTGCGACGACGTTCAACTTCAAACAAGGCATGCGGCTTGACGAGGCCGCGCTGAAGGCGCAGCTCACGCTGGCCGGCTACAGCCACGTGAGCCAGGTGGTGTCGCCCGGCGAGTACGCGGTGCGTGGCGGCTTGATCGATCTGTACCCGATGGGCTCGCCAGTGCCCTATCGCGTCGATCTGTTCGACGACCAGATCGATTCGATCCGCACGTTCGACCCCGACACGCAGCGCAGCCTCTACCCGGTGCCCGAAGTGCGGTTGCTGCCCGGACGCGAGTTCGCGCTCGACGACGCGGCGCGCGCTGGCTTTCGAGCGCGCTGGCGCGAGCGCATCGAGGGCGACCCCACGCGCTCGCGCATCTACAAAGACATTGCACAAGGCCTGGCTGGCGCCGGCATCGAGTACTACCTGCCACTGTTCTTCGACCAGACGGCCACCGTGTTCGACTATGTCGGCTCGCGCGCGGCGCTGGTGCTGCACGGCGATATCGACGGCGCGATCTCGCGCTTCTGGGCCGACACGCGCGAACGCCACCGTTTTCTGCAGCACGACCCCGAGCGTCCGATTCTGCCGCCGGAAGCGATCTTTCTGCGCGTCGACGAGTTCTTCTCGCTGACCGGGCCCTACGCGACGCTGGTGCTGCGCGACGCTGCGGCCGACCCGGCTTCGCCGGCGTGGGCCACAGCGGCGCCAGACGTCAGCGTCGATCGCGGCTCGACCGAACCGCTGGCGGCGTTGCAGCGGCAGATCAACGAGGCCCGCACGCGCGTGCTGCTGGTCGGCGAGAGCGAAGGCCGCCGCGAGAGCCTGCTGGAGCTGCTGCGCGACCATCGCATCGACGTGCCCAGCGTCGCCACGCTGGCGGAGTTCGAGGGCAGCGACGAGCCGGTGGCGATTGCGGCCGCGCCGCTGGCGCGCGGCTTCGTGTGGCAGCGCGAGGGTGCGCTGCCGATCACCTTCATCACCGAGGCCGAGCTGTTTGCCGCCACGCCGGCGCTGCGGCGGCGCCGCCGCCAGGAGGCCGTCAGCGATGTCGAGGCGCTGATCAAGGATTTGTCGGAGCTCGCGGTGGGCGACCCGGTGGTGCACGCCAACCACGGCATCGGGCGCTACCGCGGCCTGGTCAACCTCGACCTCGGCGACGGCGCCAGCGAGTTCCTGCACCTGGGCTACGCCGACGACGCCACGCTGTACGTGCCGGTCGCACAGCTGCACCTGATCAGCCGCTACACCGGCGTCGACGCCTCCGAGGCGCCGCTGCACAAGCTCGGCTCGGGCCAATGGGACAAGGCCAAGCGCCGCGCCGCCGAACAGGTGCGCGACACCGCGGCGGAATTGCTGAATCTCTATGCGCGGCGTGCCGCCCGCGAAGGCCACGCGCACCGCTTCTCGGCGCACGACTACGAGGCGTTCGCGGCCGGCTTTGGCTTCGAGGAGACGCCGGATCAGCGCGCCGCGATCCACGCGGTGATCCAGGACATGATCTCGCCCAAGCCGATGGACCGCCTGGTGTGCGGCGACGTCGGCTTCGGCAAGACCGAGGTGGCCCTGCGCGCCGCCTTCATCGCGGTGCTCGGCGGCAAGCAGGTTGCGCTGCTGGCGCCGACCACGCTGCTGGCGGAGCAGCACTTTCAGACCATCAACGACCGTTTCGGCAAGTGGCCGGTCAAGGTGGCCGAGCTGTCGCGCTTTCGCACCGGCAAAGAGACGACCGCTGCGTTGGCCGGCATGGCCGACGGCAGCATCGACATCGTGGTCGGCACGCACAAGCTGCTATCCAAAGATGTGCAGTTCAAGCGCCTGGGGTTGCTGGTGATCGACGAGGAACACCGCTTCGGCGTGCGCCACAAGGAAGCGATCAAGGCGCTGCGCTCGGAGGTCGACGTGCTGACGCTCACTGCGACGCCGATCCCGCGCACGCTGGGCATGGCGCTGGAGGGTCTGCGCGACCTGAGCGTGATCGCCACCGCGCCGCAGCGGCGGCTTGCGATCAAGACCTTCGTGCGCGACGAGGGCTCGAGCCTGATCCGCGAAGCGGTGCTGCGCGAACTCAAGCGGGGCGGCCAGGTCTACTTCCTGCACAACGAGGTCGAATCGATCCAGCAGCGGCGCAAACACCTCGAAGAGCTGGTGCCCGAGGCGCGCATCGCAATCGCGCACGGCCAGATGCCCGAGCGCGAGCTCGAGCAGGTGATGCGCGACTTCGTCGCGCAGCGCTTTAACCTGCTGCTGTGCTCGACCATCATCGAAACCGGCATCGACGTGGCCAGCGCCAACACCATCGTGATCAGCCGCGCCGACAAGTTCGGCCTCGCGCAGTTGCACCAGCTGCGCGGCCGCGTCGGCCGCTCGCACCACCAGGCGTATGCCTACCTGATGGTGCCCGACACGCGCTCGCTGACCAAGCAGGCGCAGGCGCGCCTGGACGCCATCCAGAGCATGGAGGAGCTGGGCTCGGGCTTCTATCTCGCGATGCACGACCTCGAGATCCGCGGCGCTGGCGAGCTGCTGGGCGAACACCAGAGCGGCAACATGCAGGAGGTGGGCTTCCAGCTCTACAACGACATGCTGGCCGAGGCGGTGCGCGCGTTGAAGGCCGGCCGCGAGCCCGACCTGCTGTCGCCGCTGGCCGCCACCACCGAGATCAACCTGCACGCGCCAGCCCTGCTGCCAGACGTGTATTGCGGCGACGTGCACGCGCGCCTGAACCTGTACAAGCGTCTGGCGATGGCCGAGCGCGGCGAGCAGCTCGACACGCTGCTCGAAGAGATCACCGACCGCTTCGGCAAGCTGCCCGCGCAAGGCCAGACCCTGTTCGACACCCATCGCCTGCGCGTGCTGGCCAAGACCTACGGCGTGCTCAAGGTCGATGCCGGCCCTCGTGGAATCAGCATCACCTTCCGCCCTAAGCCGCCGATCGACGCGCAGCGCATCATCGAACTGGTGCAGCGCAACCGCCACATCAAGCTGGCCGGCAACGACCGCCTGCGCATCGAGCGCGAGCTGGCCGAGCCACGCGAGCGCGCGCAGTTCGTGCGCGACGTGTTGCGCAGTCTGGGCTCACCGGGCGAGCACTGAACGCCAAGCACCCCCCACTGCCGAGAGACCAGCCGCGGAACTGGGCCACCACGCACCGGCATATCGACGCTTCACGCCACCGGCGGGCAACCATCATCGCAGGCGTGTTGCCTTGTCTGTGCCGACCCGGAGCTGTTCGATGACTGCTTTTCTCCGCCGCTTCAGCCAGGTGTCGCGTGTGCGCGCCGGTTTCGGCTTCCTCGCGCTGGCGGTATGGGCCATCGGCTTCACCTCAGCAGGAGCCTTGAACTCACACGCTCCCGAGATGGCCTTGGCGATCGGCGCCGCCGCCGGCATCGTGGGCACACTCGGCCTGATCGGCGGCTGGCTGGTCAGTGTCAGCATCAAGGCACCAGTGGACGACACCGCGCAGGCCGTGATGCGAATCGCCGCCGGCGACCTCGAAACCAAGATCGAGTCGCCCGGCCGCGACGAACTCTCCTGGCTGCGCCATGAGCTGAACACGATGCGCAAGAAGCTGCGCAGTGCCGTGATCACCGTCAATCAATCGGTGCGGGGCGTGGCGGCGGCTTCGCAAGAGATCGCCAAGGGCAATGGCGACCTCTCCTCGCGCACCGAGAACCAGGCGGCCGCGTTGCAGCAGACTGCGTCGTCGATGGGCCAGCTGGCCGATGCGGTGCGCAGCAGCGCCGGCCACGCTCGCGGAGCCAGCACCGAGATCTCACAAGCACGCGACGTGGCCGAGCGGGCGGGCGGCATGATGCGCGACGTGGTCGCGCGAATGGCCGACATCCAGACCAGTGCACGCCGCATCTCCGAGATCATCGGCGTCATCGATGGCAT